>CAZAQZ010000370.1:0-3672 GCA_964487175.1 uncultured Verrucomicrobiota bacterium
CCCATCAAGCGACACCACGAAGAGGTGAAGACCGGCAAATAACCCCACAAATTATTCATTGAGGAGGCACACATCATGAAACGAATAGCGCTAATCTTTGCAGCAGCAGTGGCGGTCATCCTCTCTTCCGGTTGCGGAACAATGTTTGCGCGTGCCGGAAACGGGTTTGAGCACACCATCTGCGGCTCCAACGAAAAACTCGGGATTTTTCCTGGACCTCGCCTCGACGCAAAGGCGCTTTGGAATACGCCGGTGCTAACGATCGATGGGCAACCATGTGCGCCGCTTTTCATCCCATTCTGGATCGCAGACATGCCGGTCTCCACCGTGGTCGACACCTGCATGCTCCCCATCGATCTCAAAGAGAACTAATCCCCTGAGGCATCATGAAGATTCTCTTAATTCTCCCTGCCGGTGAGCGTGTCCGCGTGACGCGCGAGAAACCGAACGTCCCGCGCCGGGCGATGCTGCGGTTCAGCGTGTTGCCGTTGACAATTGTAGCCGCGTTGACGCCGCGCGAGCACACGGTGCGCATCGTCGACGAGCACGTCGAGCCGCTCGATTTCGACGTGGACGTCGACGTGGTCGGCATTACGTTCATGACGGCACTGGCGCCGCGGGCGTATGCGATTGCCGCGGAGTTTCGCAAGCGCGGCAAGGTCGTGGTCGCCGGCGGCTATCACGCGACGCTCTGTCCCGAGGAAACCACGCAACACTTCGACGCGATTGTCGTGGGCGATGCCGAGGGTGCCTGGCCGGCGGTGTTGAAGGACATCGAAGCCGGCACCCTGCGCAAGGTCTATGCGGCCGAACAGCAGTATTCGCCGAACAACTCCGAATTCGAGTCGCCGATTCCCCGGCGCGATCTGCTGGCAGAAACGGCGCGGCATTACGTGACGGTCAACGCGGTGCAAACGGGGCGCGGGTGCCATCACAATTGCCGCTATTGTTCCGTCACGGTATTCCACGGGCACCGTTACAAGCACCGGCCGCTGGCGGACGTGCTGGAGGAATTGCGGCAAATCCCGCGCAATTTCATTTTTGTGGACGACAACATCATCGCCAACCGGGACTACGCGCGGGATCTGTTCCGGGCGATGGCACCGCTGCGCAAACGCTGGGTCAGCCAGTGCTCCATCGAACTCGCGGACGATCCGGGATTGCTCAGGCTCATGCACGACGCGGGCTGTTGCGGGTTGTTCATTGGCATCGAGACGGTCAACGCGGAGAACCTCGCCGCCATGAACAAACAATTCAACAACAGCGCCCGCTACCAGGATCGCGTGGCAAAAATCCGCCGCGCCGGCATCGGCATCATCGCCGGGATCATCGTCGGGTTGGACAAGGACAACGTCGGCGTCTTCGAACGGACGCTGCAGTTTTTGCAGGAGGCCCGGATTGATTCCGTCCAAATAAACATCCTCACGCCCCTCCCGGGCACACCGTTGTTCGCGGACATGGACCGCGCGGGCCGTGTGATCGACCGCGACTGGAGCCATTACGATTACCGCCACGTCGTATTCCAGCCGGCGCGCATGACCGCCGGCGAGTTGCAGGCGGGCGCGGATTGGCTCTACGCGCAATTCTACCGGCTCGACCGGATCCTGGTGCGATTTGCGCGCGGCGTGTTTACGATTGGTCCGATGGCGGCGTTGCTGGCGCTGAAACTCGGGCTGACCTATCGCTACGACAACCGCCGCGAAGGCATCGTGGGCTGGAATCCGGCCCGCGCTTCCGGTCTTGCAAGTCGGTGGCGACGGTTGGAAGATGCGATTCCGAAGATTGGCGCTGCTTTGGTTCGGTATCTTCGCGTTGCATCGTTGATGCGGTAAACGGAGGACGCTATGAACAAGAAGCATGTCCACTGGCTCTACGAAGAACTCACCACTCTGGTCGCGCAGGGCGTGGTGCCGCCCGACGTGGCGGACCGTCTGCGACACCATTACGGGCAACCCGACACCGGACAGGGCGGGCGACGCTGGTTGATTGCCTTGTTCAGCGTCATCGGCGCGGTGTTGATCGGCGGCGGGATCATTCTGTTGCTGGCGCACAATTGGGAGGAACTGTCGCGGCCCGTACGGGCGATGATTTCGTTCCTGCCGTTGATCGCGGCGCAAGCACTCGCCGCATGGGTCTTGTGGACCAATCGCACGAGCACGGCGTTGCGTGAAGGAGTCGGGACATTTCTCACATTGTCCATCGGCATCTGCATCTCGCTCATCTCGCAAACCTACAATCTCGGCGGGGAGTTCGGCGATTTCATGCTGGTCTGGGTGCTGCTCGCACTGCCCGTGGCCTACCTGCTCGGCGCGACGGTGCCGGCGCTCCTGTATCTGATCGGTATCACGATCTGGGCTGGGGCGGAATGGCATCATGCCTGGAAAGCGCTTGCCTATTGGCCGCTGCTGGCGGCGGCGCTGCCGTTCCTGTGGATGACCGCTCGGAAGAACCGGTTTCATCCGCGCCCCGTGTTGTTCTGCTGGGTGCTGGTGTTGACGCTTCCGTTTGGGCTGGGGCTGTCGCTCGATCGGGCGCTCGACGCGCACGAACTGTGGTTGATCGTGTACAGCGCGGTAGCCGGCGTGCTGTTCATGGCGGGCAATCGCTGGTGGCGCGAGGCCACGGCGTTTTCGCAACGGCCCTTCCAGAATCTTAGCGCGTTCGGGCTGTTCGGGCTGGCGCTTGCGCTTTCGTTTGAGGACATGTGGAGAGAGGCCGCAAATCCAAGTGGCTGGCGACAGACGGCTGATTTCGGCGGCTGGGGCTGGTTCGCCTGGGTCGTGTTATGGGCATGGATCATCGCGTCGGTCGCGTTCTGGGTCGATTGCTTATGGCGGCGGGACTGGACGGTGCTGCCGCTGGCGACAATGCCGCTGGTCGCGTTCGTCGGGTACGCCATCGTGGAGACTGGTGGTGCGCCGATGATCGCCGCGGTGCTGTTTGATGTGTACTTGTTCGCATTGGGGCTTGGGACATTAATGGCGGGCGTGCGGGAACGACGGCTCGGTGTGGTGAACGGCGGGATGCTGGTGCTGGCGGCGTTGATCCTGGCCCGGTTTTTCGATTCGGATCTTGGCTTCGTGGTGCGCGGTGTGGCGTTCATCGTGATGGGCGGCCTGTTTCTCACGACGAACCTGGTGCTGATGAAATGGAAAGGAGCGGCAGCACAATGAAAGCACGTATTCTGTTTGGCATCTTCGCGGTGGTGGCACTGGCGCAGCTCTCCGTGCCGGCCAGCATGCTGTGGCATCGACAACGTGCCCTCAGCGAGGGCCGGGCATTCAAGTTCAAGACCGCGCCGGTTGACCCAGAAGACGCATTCCGGGGCCGCTACGTTGCGCTGCGGTTTGAAGAACAGCAAGCGCCGTGGAAGGACAAGGAGCCGGCAACCAACGGGCAGAAGGTCTACGCCGTAATCGAAACCGGCACCAATGGCTTCGCCCGCATCGCCTGGGCGACAGCGCAGCAGCCCACTGGGGGCGATTACATTCAAACCCACGTAAGTTGGGTCGAACCGAAAGGTGAGGTGCATCTTTCCTTTCCGTTCGACCGGTTCTACATGGAGGAATCGCTGGCGCCCAATGCCGAGAAAGCCTATCGCGAACACAACCGCCGGACCCAGCAGGATGCGTACGCCGTCGTGCGCGTGTTGGACGGCCTCGGCGTGATCGA
>CAZAQZ010000371.1:0-3662 GCA_964487175.1 uncultured Verrucomicrobiota bacterium
CCGTCAATCACCACCAGCTTCGCCGCCGGATCGGCTCCCGCTAACAACTGCGCGTCCTGGACGCTGACTTGCATATCGGTGTTTCCCTGCAGGATGAGAACGGGGAGTTTGAGTTTCGCGATTTCATGCGCGGGATCGTATTTGAACAGGGAGATTTCATAAGGCTGCAGACTCGGGCGGAACAACCACTCCAGACCGGCGGGAACCGGGTCGATGGTGTGTCCCGTTTGGAGCGTTCTGACGCCGTCTTCAATTTGTTTCAGCGTTTCCGCCGGCATCGGCCGCGCTCGCACTTGCCGCAACAGTTCCTCTCCGAGCGGTCGCCCCGTACCGGCGATTGACACATACCCGTCCGCCGCCAGCTTCGGGGCCGCCAGCATCCCGATCAGCGCCCCTTCGCTATGGCCAGCGACGATCAGACCGCGAAACCGACTGTCCTTTCTCAAATACTCGCCCCAGGCAACAGCGTCATCCACGTACATGTCAAAGCGCACGTCTTCTTCCTTCCAGTTGGGACTCGTGCTTTGGCCGATCAGACGCTTGTCATAGCGCAACGAAGCGATTCCATGCGCGGCCAACCCCTCCGCCAGCATTTTCGTGCCGTTGATCTTGCCCGCGAGCATGGCCGAGTTCCCGTCCCGGTCCGTCGGGCCCGACCCCGCAATGAGAAGGACAACCGGATAAGGCGGCTT
Source organism: uncultured Verrucomicrobiota bacterium (assembly GCA_964487175.1). GTDB lineage: Bacteria > Verrucomicrobiota > Verrucomicrobiia > Palsa-1439 > Palsa-1439 > CAWFPN01. Next base: position 693 of record CAZAQZ010000371.1, read on the forward strand.
GGAAGCGGGCAACTCGATTGTCCCATACAGTCGACCATCGTTCCGGTCCAACTGGGCCGGTTCTGCTTTAATGGCCGGAGTAGCGTCCCTCGTTGCAGGGGCCGTCTGAGACGGCGGAATCTGTGCCGAACTGGTTCGGACAAGCAGCAGTGCCAACAGCAATGCGGTCCCGCGGACTGCTGTTGCGGACACAGGGGGAACCGTCACACGATTGTCGTTGCGGAGCCGCTGTCCTTGGACCAGCGCCCGCTTGAATGTGAATCCAAACAACAAAGTGGTTGTAGTTTTCATGGTTCACAGCTTCGCAAACGCATGTTACCGCTTTGTTACCGGCTTGTCCGTTGTTTATCCATCACACCTGCTTCTCGTAAGAAATTGGAATCCACGACGCCGAGTTTGCCGCGTCGGAATTTGCGGGAGGCGGGTTTGATGTGCACCGGCGGAGAGCCCTCGACACGCTCGGGTTGACAACGAGGGTGAGCTGACTAAAGGCTCTGTTTGACGCGCACCCCCGGAACTTGAACGGCAAAGCGCCGACAAGTCGGCGCACTCCAAACCCGGCAGGCCGCCGGCCTCCGGGCGATAGACATAGCGTTGACTTGCAGCCAAGAATTAGTCTGGCTTTCGAGCGCGATTTAATTTGCAACACGACGGGATTTTTGATTATTCTGGCGCCAGGTTGAGGGTTGCAGTTGGCGGGTTTTGAAGCGAGGCGCTTGTTGGCTGTCATCCAGGCGAATTGCCCACCATTTTTGCAACGCAACGGCTTCGTGTCGAGCCTTGGTCATTCGGGTCAATTAACCAGGAGCAGGCGAGTTATGAAATCATTTCGAATCGCGGTACTGGCGGCCATGGGTGCGGTGTGGTTGGCGGGGACGTTGGCGCAGGGACAGGTCCTGAATCCGATTTATGAATTTAGCTATAGTGACGGCTCGGACGCTTCTGCGCCGCTAATCGAGGGCGTTGACAGCAATTTCTACGGGACGACCTACGGCGGAGGGACCGACGATTCCGGGACGGCGTTCCGGATCACTCCGACGGGTGTGCTGACGACGCTGTGGGATTTTTGCAGTTTACCAAGCTGCGCGGACGGCTCGGGACCTGATGGGGCGCTTGTCCTAGGCTTTGATGGCAACTTCTACGGCACGACCTACCAGAATGGAGCGAATGGCTATGGCGGGACCGTGTTTCGAATGACTTCGTCGGGCGTGTTGACGACGCTCTGGTCATTTTGCAGTTTGCCTGATTGCGATGACGGCGAGCTTTCCGAAGCCGCGCTGGTCCAGGGCGTTGACAGCAACTTCTACGGGACCACCGCCTACGGAGGGACAAACGATGCGGGGACAGTGTTCCAGATCACTCCGGCGGGGGTGCTGACGACCCTGTGGGATTTTTGCAGTTTGCCCGGTTGCAGCGACGGCTCGACCCCTTATGCGCCGCTTGTCCAGGGCTTTGACGGCAATTTCTACGGGACGGCTTCGGGCGGAGGAACAAATAATGAAGGGACGGTGTTCAAGATCACTCCGGCGGGCGCGCTGACTGTGCTGTATCAGTTCAGCGGCCCTGACGGCGCGTATCCCGACGCGGCGCTGGTTCAGGGCGTCGATAGCAATTTCTACGGGACGACCTACGGCGGTGGGTTTACTGGTAATGGGACGGTGTTCCAGATCACTCCGGCGGGCGTGCTGACGACCCTCTGGAGCTTTTGCAGTTTAACCGACTGCCCCGACGGCGCGAATCCGGAGGCGGCACTGTTTCAGGCCACCGACGGCAATTTCTACGGGACATGCGAGAACGGAGGGGCAAACTTTAGCGGGACAATTTTCAAGATCACTCCCACGGGTGTGCTGACGACCCTGTGGAGTTTTTGCAGTTTGCCGGACTGCGCCGACGGCGCGAATCCTTACGCGGCGGTTGTCCAAGGCACCGACGGCAATTTCTACGGCACGACTCCGTTTGGAGGTATTGATTTCTTCATTTACCATAAAGACGTGGCCAGTGCGTCAGGAGTTCGACCGGAAGGAGAAGGCCCGGTTGGCTTTGGAACGGTCTATCAACTGATCGTCGCGCCGCAATCGTGCAGTATTACGGGCAACCTGTCGATTTGCCAGGGGCAAACGACGACGCTCACGGCCGCCCCGGGGATGATCTCCTATTTGTGGAGCGGTCCGGATCAAAAAGGCGCAACCAATCAATCGATCACGATCGGCACCAACGGCACCTACTACGTGACGCAGGTTGATCCCAACGGTTTTACCAATACTTGCAGCGCCGTGGTGACGAATGGTCCCGGCGGGGCGCTGAGTCTTGGTTCCTGCCCGGGTAATATCACCAACAACACGTCCCCGGGAGCGTGTGGCGCGACGATCACGTTTAGCACGCCGACGGCCGTCAACAATTGTGGCACGGCCACTGTCTGGTGTTCGCCTCCTTCGGGCACTCTGTTCGCGCAAGGCACGACGATGGTGACATGCACCGCGAGCGATGGCCAAGGCGACACCACGAATTGCAGTTTCAATGTCACCGTCAACCCGCCGGCGAACTGCGGGATTATGATTTCCGGCAACTCAGGCAGCTCCGGGATCATCTGCCAGGGCAATACGGTCATTCTAACCGCGCCGAATGGGATGAAACACTATCTCTGGAGCGGCCCGGAACAGAACGGCGCAATGGTGCAGACCATTGAGGTCGGCACACCCGGTACATATTGCTGCACGGAAGAACAGTATTACGGCCCGACCAATTGCTGCTGTGTGACCATCATCGTCAATCCGCCGCCGGACTGCAGCAACATCACCGGCAATCTGCTCATCACCAACGGCCTGCCCACGACGCTTGTCGGGCCGAGTGGCATGGTCAGCCAGTATTGGACCGGGCCGCAGAACAACGGTTTGGCGTCGCAGTCCAACACCGTGATCGACCCGGGCACGTACACCATCCACGTCACCGACAGCAACGGCTGCCAGAACG
>CAZAQZ010000372.1:0-3659 GCA_964487175.1 uncultured Verrucomicrobiota bacterium
TTGGTCGGGAATGTCTCACGGATGCGCTGGCCCTGTAATTGACACGCGACTTGCCAGCCGGTCTTTCCGCTGGCATACTTCAGGGCATGAATCGGCGGCCATTGTTTTGGTTTGGAAGCTCGCTTGGTAGTCATGGCGTTGCGGTTCCTTTCGTTGGCTCATACTGCCATTTTCTGCCAATTGAGTCAAGCCGATTTGTGTAAGTGCCTGTGCGCCTGTAGCTCAGTTGGACAGAGCAGCGGATTTCTAATCCGCGGGTCGCGTGTTCGAATCACGCCAGGCGCGCCAAATTCTTGATGTGTGCGTCGCGCAAAGGGAAGGAACGGATGAAACTGGTTCATATGCGGTTGTGGTCTGAAGGGTTGACTCTGCTGGCCTGCGCGGGGTTGTGCCTTTGTGCATCCGGCTGCGCCCGGGAAAACAAACCCAAGCCGGCAGTCCAGGTAGCTCCTGCCCAAATCGGCCCGCCGCCGGCGACGGTTAGAAAAGTGGACGTCACCTACAGCTTTGTGGTTCTCGATTTCTCCGAGCGCGCCATGCCACCCGTGGGCTCGCGCATGACGATCTACCGCAATGGCGTCAAAGTGGGCGAAGTGCAGATCACCGAACCCGTGCGGGCGCAGTTCGCCACGGCAGATATTGTTGCGGGCGATGTGCAATTGGGCGATGAGGCGCGCTGATTGGCGATCATGCTGAGCGTCACCGAAGCCAAAGACCAGATTCTCGCCGCCACGAAACCACCTTCCCACAAAACGATGCCGCTGGCAGCCGCGTTGGATTGCGTGTTGGGCGAAGACGTGGTCTCCCGGGTGAACCTGCCGCCGTGGGACAACAGCGCCGTGGATGGGTATGCGGTGTGCAGCAGTGATATCGATTCCGCCTCGGAGAACAATCCGATTCATCTTCGCGTTTCCGGTGAAATCCCGGCGGGCACCCAACCGTCGACGCCCGTGGAACCGCAAACATGCGCGCGCATTTTCACGGGTGCGCCGATTCCCGAGGGCGCCGACGCTGTGGTGATGCAGGAGGACACGCGGCCCCATCACGAAGGGTACGTGGCCATCGTTGAATCGGTCGAGCCCGGTGAAAATATCCGCCGCGCGGGCGACGACGTGAAATCGGGCGCGGTGGTGTTGCGCGCCGGGACGCTGCTCGGTCCGGCGCAGCTGGGCATGGCGGCAGCGGTTGGCATGGCGGATCTGAAGGTAGTGCGGCGTCCGCGGGTGGGCGTGCTGGTGACGGGCGCTGAGATTACGGAACCGGGCAAACCGTTGGGGCCGGGCGGGATTTACGATGCCAACAGTTATGCGCTGTGCGGCTGGGTGCGGCAGGCGGGGTGCGAGCCGGTTGATCTCGGCATTGCCGACGACACGAAAGAGGATTTGCAGGAGAAACTGGATTACGGCCTCGGGGAATGCGACGTGCTCGTCACGGTGGGCGGCATTTCCGTCGGCGAACACGATTTGGTGAAGGATGTGTTGCTGGAACTCGGTTGCGAACAGCGGTTCTGGAAAGTGGCGATGCGGCCGGGCAAGCCGTTCCTGTTTGGAACGCGCGGCGAACGGTTCGTGTTCGGTTTGCCGGGCAACCCGGTCAGCGCGGCGGTGACGTTCCTCATCTTGGTGCGTCCGGCGTTGTTGAAATTGCGCGGCGTGGCGGACATGGAATTGCCCGTGGTGGAGGCCGAAGCGGCGGAGGCGTTTGTGAATCAGGGGGACCGGTTGCATTTCATGCGGGCCACGCTGGAGAACCGCGATGGCAAATGGCTGGCGCATCCGCTTTCCAATCAGGGGTCGCATGTGATTTCATCCATGGCGCAGGCGGATTGCCTGGTCGAAGTGGCGGAGAACAGCACGCTTGCCGAAGGGACGCGGCTGAAGGCGCTGAGAATTCGTTGACGCGGAGATCGTTCATGAATGTGAATCCAAAAAACGTCCATGTGCTCGACCATCCATTGGTGCACAGTTTCCTGACCGATATTCGCGACAAGGACGCCAGCGGCGCCATCGTGCGAAACCGCATTCGCGGGCTTTCGGTGTTGTTGTTTTACGAAGCGACGCGCGGGTTGCCGGAGTCGCAGGTGAAGGTGGTCACGCCGTTGACGGAGACGACCGGCTCGCGCGCGGGCGCCAGCGTTGGTCTTGTGCCGATCCTGCGCGCCGGACTCGGTATGGTGGACGGCATTTTGGAATTCCTGCCTGAGGCGCGTGTCTATCACCTGGGACTTTTCCGCGACGAGAAGACGCTGCAACCGGTCGAGTATTACAGCAAGCTGGGCGGACATAAGCCGGTGGACATCGCCTTTGTGCTCGACCCGATGCTGGCGACGGGCGGTTCGGCCACGGTGGCGGTGGCGCGGCTCAAGACGTGGGGTGTGAAGACGATCAAGTATCTCGGCCTGTTCGCCGCGCCTGAAGGGATTCGCGCCCTGACCGAAGCGCATCCGGATGTTGAGATTTATCTCTGTGTCATCGACTCGCACCTGAACGACCGCGGCTACATCGTCCCCGGCATGGGCGACGCCGGCGACCGTCAATTCAGCGGGAAGTGACGGCGGATGCTCCACACCCTCCGGACCCGGAATCGCGTCTGGCTTGGCTCTCATAAAAACTTTTTACCTTAACTAGCCTTAATTAGCCTTAACTGGGTTTCACTAGGCTGGATTCGGGCGGCCGGAGCCGGGTCTGGCGTGTCCGCCGTAGGCCCCGCGAAGGCGGAAGGGCGGCCGATCCGCAATCCTATGCACAACACATTCATTTACGTCACTCAGAGTATGCCCTCTGCATATCATCTTGTCAACATGAATCGACGGCAGGCCGGCAGGAGAACATCATTTCGCCACCAGCCGTTTTTACCGGCCCTCTCCAAGGGGCTTGCCGATTTCCCAATGGTGTCCGAATGGATCCACGATACGTCCCAACCGCCAGCCGTATTGGTTGCCGACGGGCCACACCGCTTTGGCTCCTGCCGCGACAGCCCGTTCGAAGGCCGCATCCGGATCTTCCACGACCATCACCATCCGGACAGTGCCACCGCCGAGAGTCTCGGGGCTGAAGTTGAGGTGCTCCGGGGATTCGTCAGCCACCCAGAATTCGGCTCCTGCCGCGGACAATTGGGCGACCACTTCCCGCTTGTCGTTGTCGACACGGAACAATTCGACTGCGCCGAACGCAGCCTTGTAGAACTCGACCGCCCGCTGTCCGTTCCGAACCGACAACAGCGGCGCGATGGAAGTTTTCTGATTCCCGGCTTTCTGCTGGTCATGGCTCATGAGGGATGTCCTTTCTCGCCGACTTCAATCGCTGCCCCGAACGACAAGAACTGAGCCACTACGGAACAGCGATGTCAACCTCGATGGAGATGGCGTTCCATGACATTCCTGTCATGTTGCTGATACACCGTTGTCATGATGATGGCGCGCCATTTTTGCGGAAAGGCTGTTGACCGGCGGCGGGGGTTTCAGGATAATGCCCACCAGGCGAAATTTATCCTCGCGCTGGATGATCACGGCAGTACCTGACAGTGTGAAAGGACCATCTGATGAAATTTGGCAAGGCGTTCCTATGTACAGCGGTTATCTCGATTTTGTGGGCGAGTTCTGTCTTCGCCCAGATCTACAACTACTCCACGATTGCCGGGACACCCGGTACATCTGGAAG
>CAZAQZ010000373.1:0-3658 GCA_964487175.1 uncultured Verrucomicrobiota bacterium
AGGGCTGCTGGAGCCTCAAAAACCGTCAAGAATTGCCGGGCGCGTCAGCCTGCGTTCTTTGAAATGATGAAAGACTGTGGGTGCTAAGAACGGCAAGCGAAGCGCTTGCCCTACAATAATGGGTTCGTGTTACAGTGGGGACAATGAACGACGACAACCAGACGGGTGGCCCACCCTCCATCGCCACCGTGCCGGCGGATGGGACGGCGCGGCCACGGCGCGTCGTCACGGGGCACCTTGACTGGCGCAACACGTTTTCGGCGTTCCGGCACCGGAATTACCGGCTGTTTTTCGGCGGACAACTCGTGTCGGTCATCGGGACGTGGATGCAGCAGGTGGCCATCGGCTGGCTGGTGTACGACCTCAGTCATTCGGCCTTCACCCTGGGTTGGGTGCGGTTTCTGGCGGCGATTCCGGTGACGCTGTTCACTTTGGTCGGCGGCGCGATGGCTGACCGCGTGGAAAAACGACGCGTGGTGGTCTGCACGGAAAGCACGGCGATGGTGCTGGCATTCGCGCTGGCGGCGCTGGTGTACACCGGCACGATCAAAATCTGGCAGATCGCGCTGCTTGGGTTGCTGAACGGCATCACGGACGCGTTTGATATCCCGACTCGGCAGAGTTTCGTCATCGAGATGGTCGGCAAGGACGATTTGATGAACGCCATCGCGCTGAATTCATCGATGTTCAATGGCGCGCGGCTGTTCGGGCCGGCGCTGGCGGGCGTGTTGATTGGCGTGATCGGCATGGCGGGCTGCCTTTTCATGAACGGCGTGTCCTACATTGCGATCGTGGCCGCCTATCTGGCGATGCGCTTGCCAATTCAGGCGCAACGACCGGAACGCAGACCGATGTGGGACGAGACGCTGGAGGCGTTTCGATACGTGCGCGGGCATCGGGTCCTGCGCGCGGTGATGATCCTGGTGACGATGGTGAGTTTGTTTGGCTGGCCGTACAGCGTGTTGCTGCCGGTGTTCGCGCGCGACGTGCTGCACACAGGCGCGAGCGGGTACGGTTATTTGATGGCGGCCAACGGACTCGGCGCGCTGGCCGGGGCGCTGACGCTGGCGTCGGTCGGCAATTCAGTGGCGCGCCGGAAATTGTTTTACAGCGGGTTGTTTGGGTTTTGCGCGATGCTGCTGCTGTTCGCGCAATCGCATGTGTACTGGCTATCGGCGGCGGCGTTGGCGGGGGCGGGATTCTTCATGATCATCTTCTTTGCGACGGCCAACACGGCGGTGCAGACGCGCGTGCCGGACGAACTGCGTGGGCGCGTGATGGGTATCTACTCGTTGGCGTTTCTTGGGCTGACGCCGTTTGGGAGCCTGGGTGCCGGCGCGACGGCGCGGTTCCTTGGCGCTCCCCTCACCGTCACCATGGGCTCGATCGTTTCCGCCGGTGCAGGTTTGATCGTGATGCGCATCATGCGGCCGCAACCGAAAGCAGCAAATTAGAACGATTTCGTTGATTCGTCCGGACGCTGATCGCTCTGAGGCATGGACGCCAACGGCCCCTTTTATCATGGAGTAGACTTTGCGCTCGATGATGCCGGGGATGGGCTTGCGGGAGTGGGGAGAACTTCTTCGGGTATATCGTGGATCTTTGCCAGCTTTTCACGAGCCTGCTTTGCTGCGGGCGTATCAGGATAGAGGGCAATCACCTGGCGGAATCCTTCCGCCGCCTGGTGGTCGCGGCCAACGCTGTAGTCGCGAAGCGCCTTTTTCAGTTGCGCGTCGGCAGGTGAATCGGGCGTTGCGGCAACTGTTTGTACCCGGTCAGTTGATGGATTCACCGGCTCAATAGGCCCGGCTTCTTTCAGGACGCTGCGAAGGACGGAGGTCTTGTCCTGTGCGGTTTGGTATGTGCCCGCCCACCGATGAAATTCGCTACCGTCGGGCTTGAGAAAAACGACGGTGGGATAACCGTCGACTCGAAACTTTTTCGCAAGTGGGACTTCGCTCTCGGCATTGATGCGGATATAGACAAACTTGTTCATCGTGTCGGGGATTTGCGCGACGATGTGATCCATCTCTTTGCAGTGTGGACACCAATCCGTGTAGAAGTCAATCATCAGCGGTTTGCCTGCCAACGCCGCACTCTGCAGGGCCACGGTATAGATGTCGTAGGATGCGGAGCACGTGCCAGGCGCAATGCCCCAAAAGATTGGAACCAGTGTCATCAATGCCACGACCATGCGTAGTTGCTTCATCGCATCCTCCCAAGGTTCTCCACCTCAACTAACATTCTCACCGCCGAAAGTCAATCCAACCATTCCGGCGAATCCGTGGTTAGAAACCTCTCGCCTTGGCCAATTGCTTATCGATTTGGGGCGTCTTTTCTTGTTCTTTGAGCCAGAAATCGGGGTTGGCGAGCGCGCGAAGGGATTCGATCCCTTTGCCCTGCTGTTCGACCCACGTGTAGTACTTCTGGTTGTGCCAGCGGGTGCGATTGAATGACGTGCCTTCCTGCACCCAATCGCTCACGTCGGCCTTGCGGAAGATGTCCAGGCGGCGCTTCGCTTCGTCCTTCGTCATCTTCCCGGCGGTCTTATTGAGCCGTTGCATCACCGACGGATAACGATCGAAACCATCCGTCGCGATGGTGACAATATTCTGCCCCTTCCCCGCCTTGAGCACCCTGGCGGTCTTGATCGCGCCAATGATGTTGCACACCGAGCTGACGCCAAACGTGTCCACGAACGCCCTGGCGACGTCGGGCTTGATGCCTTCGCTGACGAGCACGTCCGCACCTTCCTGCAAAAGCTGCAACCCCTTCAGGCATTGTTCGTCGTCGATGCAGATCAACCAGTCCATGTTCAACACGTTATGAATCCAGGTAACGTGTTTGTCTCCGATGCCTTCGATGGCGTGCGCGCCAAACCCCGCGTTGTAAAGTGTCGGACACTGGACGGGTTCGAGCCCGACGATCTTGCAGCCGGCGAATTTCTGTTTCAGGAAATCGCCTGCGGCAATCGTGCCCGCCGAACCCATCGCCGAAACAAATGCCGCGACCTTGCCGTTGCCGATTTTGGCGACGACCTCCATCGCGGCGTGACCGGTCACATCGTAATGGAACCTGTAATTGCCGAATTCGGCGAACTGGTTGAGGATTTTGTTTTTCGCGTCGCGTTTGAGTTCGTTGACCTTGTCGTAAATCTCTTTGACGTTGCTCTCGCTGCCGGGTGTCTTGATGACCTGCGCGCCATAGCTCTCGATTTTCTCGAACCGCTCCGCGCTCATCTCGGCGGGAAGCACGATCAGCGACTCGTAATTCATCCGCGGACCGACCCACGCGCCGCCGATGCCGTAGTTCCCGGTGGACGGAAACACGAGCCGGTCGCGGCCCGGCTGCAATTCGCCTGCGAGCTGTTTTTCGATGAGGCAACTGTACGCGGGGCCGACCTTGTGAGCGCCCGTCGGGAAAAACCGCGCGATCATGACGACAATGTTCGCGTCCACGTTCGTCAATTCGCGCGGCAACACGATGTGAGGGATGCTCAGGTCGTCGAGTTTCCAGGTGATATTGAACAAATTCAGCGGATGGAGCGGGTCTTTGCGCTTGAGTTCAAGCGCCTTCTTGCGCACGTCGGGTTTGATGCGCGAAGGATCGCGCATTTCCGCAAAAGTCGGGCCATAAACGAAATCGGTGCTCATTCTTT
>CAZAQZ010000374.1:0-3641 GCA_964487175.1 uncultured Verrucomicrobiota bacterium
GCCGCGGGGTTGATTGAATGTACGGGGTATTTCGTTGATTACTTCGGCCCTTACCAAAAGCGCAGCAGCGCCGCGTTCCAGACCGGTTTCACACATGCCCTGGAATATTGCTTCGGCCATCTGTCCACGAATCAAGTGCTGTACGTGTCCGGTTCGGTGGGCACTGCCTGCGACGCTTATATCGACACGGATTTCAAGCCGTTCGCGTACATCTTCCTACTCTTTCACGGCAGGATCGATCCGTGGTCGTATCAGCACACAGGATTCTCCAACACCGTCGTACAGCCGTATCTGGAGAGCATCAGCCGGCCCGGTCTCCTGCTGCGATGCAACCACACCCCCGACGCGTCCACGGGTCAGTTCCTGATTGTTCCCAACCACGAATCCGTTCCCCCCGACGCCATGCTCCTGACCACTTTTCAAGATGAGGACCTGGTGTATCAAGTATGGAGCGTCAAGGGGAAATGGAGCCGGGAAGATAACGCCGTTCGATCGCGAACTTCGGAGCCCTGAGCCGTGAAGCCACGAATCAAACCGACGTTCTGGGCGATCGCCGTGGCACTGTTGATCGTGGCAGCCCTGCCCCATTTCTGGAAACTCGGTTCCGCTCCCGAGGGGTTTTATCTGGACGAGGCGTCCATCGCCTACAACGCCTACTGCATCGACCGGACCGGGGCCGATGAGTATGGAACTCGCTGGCCGATTTTCTTCCGGTGCTTCGACACGTACACCGACCCCGTGGACGTCTATTCGGCGGTGCTGCCGATCCATTTTTTTGGCTTGGAACAAGGGCCAGCTCGATTGCCATCGGCATTGTTTTACACGATGACCTGTGTTGCATTCTTTCTCCTGCTTCGCCAGTGGCGGTTGGGAGATTGGTTTGCGTTGGGAGGCGGTCTTGCGCTGTGGCTGGTTCCCTGGGTGTTCCCAGCCGGACGAAATGGAGCTTTCGCCGGTCACACGGCGGCACTGTTCGGGCTGGTGATGGGACTGCTGTTGACGGATTCCGCACTGCGCCGGCGCTCGATTCCGAGAGGCGTGCTGGCCGGGGCGGCTTGGGCGTTCACCTTCTATGCGCACCAGAGTGCCCGTCCTGTTGTCGCGCTGCTGGCGATTATCTCGGGCGTAATCTTCTATCGGTTATTGCTCCGGCGATGGCAGGTGGTGGTGGCTATGGCAGCCTCCGCAATGGTGTTGCTGCTGCCGATGCTCATCAGTGTGCTGCGGTTTCCCGAAGCGATGACAGCGCGGTATCAACAGGTCGGAATCTCGCAAGAGGCTCCATCGCTGGGTACCGCAGCGTTGGAAACCGCAACCCACTACGCGGAATACTTCAGCCCGCGGTTCTTGCTTATCTCGGGCGACGAACAACTGCGTCATCATACGGGCTTTGGAGGAGAATTGCCCCGGTACTTCGTGCCGCTGATTCTTGCCGGGCTTTGGGCCGTGATTCGATCGTGGCGCCGCCAGCCACGGTATCGGCTAGTGGTGGTCGGTCTACTGGTCTCGCCTGTATCGGCGGCACTCACAATTGATCGGATGCACAGCACGCGGTGCATCTATGGTGTTGTCTTTTGGTTGTTGGTGGCGATGATCGGTGCGCGCTGGCTTTGGCAGCAGCGCGGCGTGTGGCGAACGGTGTTGCTCCTGACCGTGTGTGGGGGACTCGTCGAAAGCGCGCTCTATTTGCACGATTATTTTGGTGCTTACCAGACGCTGTCGCGAGATGAATTCATGACGGATGAGATCAGGGCGTTCAAGTATTGCTTCCAGCACCTCGGGAGCAACGAAGTACTCTACGTGTCTGGCTGGATGTTTTCACCCAACCGTTGCGACCTCAACATGCAGTTGAAACCGTTTTATTATGTCTACCCGCTCTTCTACGGCAAAGTCGATCCGCGTGAATATCAGCGAGGAGGTTTCCCGACCGACTCGATCCGCTTGTACGAGGACAGCGCGACGAGACCCGGACTCATCGTACTGTGTAATTATATCTACGTGTGGCAGCAAACCGGACCTCCCCGGGTCTTCATGAACAACGAACCGCTGCCCCCGAATGCTTCACTCGACGCAGTCATCCCCGCCCAAAGTTCGAAGATGAAGATCAAGTTACAGTACGAGATTTATCGCGTTCCATGAGAAAAAATGAGCAGTTTAGGGAAAGTGGAGCGAGCGAAGGGATTCGAACCCTCGACATTCACCTTGGCAAGGTGACGCTCTACCAGACTGAGCTACGCTCGCATCCGCTGGTGGCTCTTTGAAACTACCAAAATCCGCCCCGTTCGCAAGCCTCAAAATTCATCCGCCGGGATTGCAATCAAATCCGCCCTGCACCACATTATCCCCATCGTGTCACGTCACCGATTTCTTCTGGCCCTCGCCCTCGGCCTGACCGGCCTCGCCGCCCCCGCTTTCGCGCAATCAACCAATCCCCCGCCGCCCCTCGATTCCCTCGTCGACCGCGACGGCGCCCTGTGGCAAACCTCCCCCGACCAATTCATCTCCCAGTACGGCCCCGCCGGCTTCCTCTGGGTCTCCGACGCAAAAGACTCCGCCCGCATGGCGCGCCGCCGAATGACCTTCGCGGGACTGCCCGTCGTCGAGGCCATTGCGCGCTTCAATGCCGGCAAACTCGCCGAGCTGACCCTCTCCCTCTACAACCGCGGCGACGAAAAAGAATTCCGCGAAGACCAATTCGCCAAACTCGTCGCCACCGCCGACGACACACTCACCGCCTGGGCCGGCTCGCGCGGCATCGCGTTCAGGGACGACGACCGCACCGATTTCATCACCGTCAAACGCAAAGCCTGGGTCGCCTCCGCCAACCGCCTCGACCTCACCTGGAGTTACACCGCCAAACACACCGACATGCGCATCGGCCTCATCCCGTTCCGCTGCGAATACGTCCGTCTGCAAATCACGCCGTTCGACCCCGCTCACGACCCGCGCCTGATGGTCCAGGGGCCGATGATCAGCAAAACGCAAATGCTCACCATCCTCGACCTGCGCAAACGCGTCGCGCACATGCCCAATGGCGACGTCCTCATCACCGGCGTGCCGATGGTTGACCAGGGACACAAAGGTTATTGCGCCGCCGCCGTGACCGAACGCGTGCTGCGTTACTACGGCGCGAACGTCGACCAGAACGAAATCGCCCAGGCCACCGACACCACCGCCGCGCGCGGCACCAGTCCCGAAGTGATGATCGCCGCCCTGCGCCAGATCGGGTCGGAATTCCACGTCCAGGTGGACGTCCAACAGGATTTCGGCGAACGCGAATTCGAGAAATTGATCCAGGACTACAACCACGTCGCCAAACAGGAACGCGCCTCCCCCATCATGCTGAACGCGAATGCACCCGGCAGCATGCTCGGCATCATTCACGAGATGGACCCCGACCTGTACAAACAGGCCCGCCTCCACCGCGATACCAACATGGCCGATTTCAAATCTTACGTGACCAAATACGTCAACGCCGGCATCCCGCTGGTCTGGAGCGTCGTCCTGGGCATCGTCCCCGAAACGCCGCCCATCCACGGTTTCGGCGGCCACATGCGCCTGATCATCGGCTACAACGATCTGACTCACGAAATCCTCTACACCGACACCTGGGGCATCGGCCACGAACTCAAACGGATGAA
>CAZAQZ010000375.1:0-3639 GCA_964487175.1 uncultured Verrucomicrobiota bacterium
TAGCGGATGAGCCGGGGAGTGAATCGACAATCAGGGACCACGTGCTCGGCACGAATGGCGACCGCCAGGTCACCGCGTACGTCAGCATCATGCAGGGCTGCGACATGTATTGTTCCTTTTGCATTGTGCCATACACGCGCGGGACAGAGCGCAGCCGGCCGATCAACGAAATCGTCAATGAAGTACAGCAGCTCGTCGCGCAGGGCGTCAAGGAAGTCACGTTGCTCGGGCAGATCGTGACCAGTTACGGGCGCAAGACCATCCCGAAGAAGAGCGGTAAATCGGCCTTCGTTCAGCTTTTGGAAGCAGTCCACGAAGTGAAAGGAATGGAGCGCATCCGGTTCACCTCGCCGCATCCCAAAGGGTTTGGGGACGATCTGGTACAGGCGTATCGCGATCTGCCAAGACTTTGCGAACACGCCCACCTGCCGGTCCAAAGCGGGTCAGACCGGCTGTTGAAGGCCATGAACCGCGGTTACAGCCGGGACTGGTATCTGCGGATCATCGGCAAACTTCGCGATGCCCGACCTGATATTGCCATTTCGACTGATATCATTTCCGGATTTCCCGGCGAGACAGAAGAGGATTTTGAACAAACGGTATCGCTGGCGCGCGACGTGCGGTTCGATCAGGCGTACCTGTTCAAGTATTCGAAGCGACGCGACACGCCGGCCGCTGACATGCCTGAACAACTCGACGATGAAGTGAAGGAACGGCGCAATCAACTCCTCCTCGCTCTCACGAACGACTTCATCGCGCAAAGGAACCAGCAGTTGGTCGGTCAGACCGTCGAAATCCTCGTAGAAGGCCGCAGCGAGAAGGGCGGCAAACGGTTCTTCGGCCGCACGCGCACGAACAAGATCGTCGTGTTCGACGGCGACGAACGTCATCGCGGGGCGCTGCTTCCGGTCCGCATTGACCGGGCGAACACCACCACCCTCTACGGCGATCCTGCAATCCACAATTTATGACACGACTTGCTGCCATCACCACCGTCCTGGGTTCGCTCGTTGTAGTTGGCCGAGCACCGGGAGTCATCTGGCCGGCGAAATATCGCGAGCAGATACTGAAATTTCCGCGGTCGGTGTTGTGGGGTCGCGTGCTGATGGGCATTGCGGCAACAATCGCCTGGGTGGTGATGTACTTCGCAGCAGGGGATCCGGACTGGAACTGGGTGCGGCCATTCATCGTGGTCGGCGTGCCGATCGCCTATTGGCTGGTGATCCAGTACGGCAATCACTTTCTTTCGATGCGCGCCGTGGCCGCCCTGATGTTGCTTGTTGCCAAGCAAATGGTCGATGCCGCCGACGCCAGCGATTCGCCCCTGCGTCTGGTGGTGACCGTGCTGGCCTATATCGCGGTGGTGGTGGCGGCATGGCTGACGATTGCTCCTCATCAGTTCCGGGATGTTTTGGGGTACCTGATGGCCAATAACCAGCGCTGCCGGGTCGCCTGCGGACTCGGTGTCAGCTTTGGCATCGTGTTGATCGCACTGGGCCTTTTTGCTTATTGATTTTCTGTGAAGAAGCCAAGAATCCTGGTCGTGCGGGGCGGCGCCATTGGGGATTTCATTACGACGTTGCCGGCGATTGGCGCGTTGCGCGAACGCTGGCCCGAGGCACATATCGAGATTCTCGGTTATCCGCACGTGATCGAGTTGGCAAACGGTCGATACTACGCCGACGCGACGCGGTCAATCGAAGCCAAGCCGATGGCGGGGTTCTTCATACCCAACGCTGTTCTGGATCCGGCATTGATGGAATACTTCGGCGGTTTCGACGTCGTCGTCTCCTACCTGTTCGATCCGGACAGCATCTTCGCCAACAACGTCCGCCGCTGCGGCGTTCGTCAGGTCGTTGAAGCATCGCCCCGGCCCACCGACCTGCCCGCCGCGAAGCATTACTGCAAACCACTCGAAGCACTGGCGATTTACGTGGAGTCGCCTCAGCCGAAAATTCACCTTAGCGAAGACGACCGCGCAGTCGCCTCACGGTTCTTCAAGAACGCGGGTCGTGAACCAATTTTCGCGGTGCATCCAGGCAGCGGCAGCGAGAAGAAGAACTGGCCGACAGAGAAGTTTGCTTCCTTGAGCCGATGGGTCGTTGATGAATTGGCGGCACAGTTGCTGGTCATCCGCGGCGAAGCAGACGAACCGGCGGTGTCACGATTAAGAGAGCTGGTCGGTTCCCGACAAATGGCGGTTGTCGGGGGGCTGAAACTCGTGGATTTGGCCGCTGTACTGGAGCGATGCACTCTGTTTTTGGGTAATGATTCGGGCATTACGCATCTGGCGGCGGCGGTGGGGACGCCGACCATCGCCCTGTTTGGTCCCGAGTCGACAAGCGCATGGGAACCGGGTGGGGAACACGTTTCTGTGCTGCATTTTGGTGAAAATGACGTGACTTTGGCGCGACAGGCGATCGAGCAATTCTGGCGCAAATAGGCAAGCTAATTGCTGAAGTACTTGGTGCACAAGCCATTTGGCTTGACGACAACGGGGGCCCGCCACTAGAGTGGCGCCCGGTAACCCAGTGGTTATCAATGGGTGAGCCCCGGAACGCCAAGGAGTTGGGATGCGCGATCGTAACCTCGAGAAGAACATCAGGCGCGTCGAGATGTTTGTAGAGCGCTGGAAAGAGCTCAGCCAGTTCTTGGAGCGAGGCTTTCAAGGGCACGATTTCAAGCCCGAAGAAGAGGCCGCGTTTCTGCAATTGAAGAGCGTGATTGCTCAGGAGCACCAGATGTTGATGACGACGTTGGGCTCTGCTGCGGATCGGGATGACAAGGCGCTGCGGTTGTTGAACACGGTGACGAGCCTGCAGGGGTTCAAGGAATTGCCCGAGGGCATGGCCAAGAAGGTCGCCACCGAATGGCACAATACGTACATGTCCCTTCAGGCGTTGCTCGGCCGACTCAAAGGACGGCAGACGCAACTTGCAGCGATCAGCAGCTTTAAGTTTGGGCTCAGGCGGGTGTTCGATAACCCGCTGATCATTACGTTGACGGCGGTTGCGGCGTTCTACGGAGTGTACAGATTTGCAGACGACTGGATTCCTAAACTGAAGGAAATAATGGAGAGGAAACAACCGGCCGAAGTGCAAGAGGAGGGCCTGC
Source organism: uncultured Verrucomicrobiota bacterium (assembly GCA_964487175.1). Taxonomy (GTDB): domain Bacteria; phylum Verrucomicrobiota; class Verrucomicrobiia; order Palsa-1439; family Palsa-1439; genus CAWFPN01. The sequence continues at coordinate 3,115 of CAZAQZ010000375.1, forward strand.
GGGCCCCTAAGCCGAAGGAAATAACGGAGATGAAACCATGACCAAACGAGACCTTGTGATTCGCATCAGCAACGATACCAATCTCATCCAGCAGGACGTGCTGTCGGTGGTCCAAAAGACCCTCGACTACGTCACCGAGGCACTGATCAATGGCGAAACCGTTGAACTGCGCAACTTCGGCGTCTTCGAGGTCAAACTCCGCAAACCGCGCGTCGGCCGCAACCCCAACGATCCCGGCAAGGATGTGCAAATCCCGTCGCGGGCCGTCGTGAAATTCAAGCCTGGCAAGGAAATGCGCGAGCAGGTACTGCGTCTGACAGAGAAGTACAACGGCAAGCCGCCCCAACCGCAGGCGTAAGTTGCGGCCAGCCTTATTGTTTGGAGGGCAAGTCTCCTGTCGGCCCGTTTCCGCAGGCAAACGCCCTTTTTAAGGTTTTTCAATGAATTCACTTCCCGGCTTCCGCGATTTCTATCCGGAGACGCTCGCCCTTCGCCGCCACATCTTCGGCAAATGGCGCGATGCGG
>CAZAQZ010000376.1:0-3637 GCA_964487175.1 uncultured Verrucomicrobiota bacterium
GAATGGGCTGAACAATCTCCTAATTCCATAGGGAAACAGGCCAGACACCCACAAACGAATGCTGATTGATCTTCTATTCCATTACTAATTGACCATCAAGCTCTTCCGTCAGAATCCGCTCTTGTGACAATTTGGCTGACCTCGACGGGAAATCGCCCATAAGACGCTGGTTAGCACGGCATGTATGGTGCTCTTGGATATGCTCCAAAGGCATGGCCTGAAGAGAAAAGATTGGTCTTCAATAGGTTGTGCTCAATTGACGACGGAAGTTGAGCGTGAAACAAGAGCGATCGAAAGCCGGGAGCTTTGACCGTTGGTTGCGAGCCGGATCGGTTCAAATACCCGGTTAAGCGCTGGTGGTGAACTTCCGGTTTGTTGCAGGAATTTAAGAGAGACGCATGCATGTAACGCCCGTGACTAATACGCTTAACCGCTGGGTACTCCTTTTCCCGGCGGAATGGGTAAAGGCTGCCCTCGTCTTGGCGTTGATCAGCATCTGGGTGGTCATCGCCTTCTTCTTCTATCTCAACCGGGCCACCAAGAAACCCTATTTCCAGCTCTGGACGGTCTCGTGGATGTTCTACTCGATTTATCTCACAGCCGCGATCGGGCTGGAAGAATCTCCCAACATGATGTTCCTGGCCATGGCCCGCCGGGCCTGCATCGGAATTAGTGCGCTCTTCATGTTCTGGGGCAGTTTCGAACTGACCAACCACGGCCGTGACCGGGTCGAACTCGGGTCCGCGACGGTCATGATGCTGATCTGGAGTTACATTGCCGCCTTTAGAATTCGGCAACAACTCTGGGTTACAGCGCCCGTATTTGTGCTGCTGGCTGGCGCGGGTGTATACACCGGCGTCTTGTATTGGGCGCGCCGCAAGCGTTCGCAAGGCGGAACGATTCTGGCGGTCGGATTCACTCTCTGGGGTCCGCACCTTCTTGCATTCCCATTTCTTGAATCGTCGCCCGCCTTGGCGACCGGAGCCTATTTGACATCGGCGGTGCTCGCGATGCTCATTGCCTTGGGAATGGTGGTCGAACACCAGGTCATTCTCTCGGAGGCGAACTACAGCACCCTGTTCGATTCCGCCAGCGACGCCATGTTCCTCATCGACTATGAGAGCTTTCGCATTCTCGAAGCCAATCCCTCCGCCCAGCGAATGCTCAAGCGTTCCGCCACAGAACTTGCCGGACAGGATTTGATGAATTTGTTCCCGGAACTGAAGGAGAATGCTGTCCCCACGGCCAACGGGCAGTCTCCACCGGATCGGGAATCTAATCCCCGCCGCGAATTGCGTCTGCCTCAATCCGATGGCGAGTTCCTGGTTTATGAAGCCAGCGCCAATCTCATCTTCGGCCCGCGAGGCCCTGTCATGCTGCTCGACGCCCGCGATGTCACCGAGCGCAATCGGGCCGCGGAAACGTTGCGCGACACCGCCAAACGCCTGGAAACCGCGCTCGCCAAATTGCGGGCCACTCAACATCAAGTGGTCCAGCAGGAACGACTCCATGCCCTGGAAAAAATGGCCAGTGGCGTCGCCCACGATTTCAACAACGCCCTCGCAAAAATCCTCGGGTTCAACGAACTGCTGCTCTCCTTCCCCGAGAACCTCAACGACAAGGAGAAGGTCAAGAAGTACCTCCAAATGATGAACGCCGCCGCGCTGGACGCCGTCAAGATCGTCAACCGTCTGCGGGAATTCTATCGCCACCGCAAGGATACCGACGTCTACCAGGCAGTCGACCTCGCCCAGGTTGTCGAGCAGGCCATCGTGCTGACGCAGCCCAAGTGGAAGGACCAGGCGATGGCCGCCGGCGTCACGGTGAAGATCGAGCTCAACTGGCAGGAGGTTCCCCAAGTGCGTGGAAGCGCCAGCGAACTGCGCGAGATCGTGATCAACTTGATCTTCAACGCCGTCGATGCCATGCCCGAAGGCGGCACGATCACCATTGGCTCCCGGGCCAACGAGAACGGCGTCATGCTCAGCGTCACAGACACCGGCGTTGGCATGACCGAGGAAGTCCGCCAGCGATGCCTCGAACCATTCTTCACCACCAAGCACCAGCAAGGCACCGGCCTGGGATTGGCGATCGTGTACGGCATCATCCAGCGCCACGGAGGGACCATCGAAATCGAAAGCGAACTGGGCAAAGGCACCACCCTGAGTGTCGGGCTGCCGATTCACGATATGCAGGAAGCCCCGCCTGCGCCCGGAGCAACAACGCCACGATTTCATCCGCTCAATATCCTCCTCGTCGAAGATGAACCTCTCATTCGCGACATCGAGGCGGAATACCTGCGCAGCGATGGACACACCGTCACCACCGCCACCACCGGCAAGGAAGCCCTGAAGAGATTTCATACGGACCGTTTTGATCTGGTCGTGGCCGACCGCGCCATGCCCGAGATGAATGGTGACCAAATGACCGAAGCCATCAAGTCATCTTCCCCCCAGACGCCTGTGATTATGGTGACGGGATTCGCCGACATGCAAAAGGAAGGCGGCCGCAAGACGGGATCCCCCGATTTGGTGCTTCGAAAACCGATCACGCAATCCGCGTTGCACGAGGCAATTACAAAGGTAACAGCCGCTTTCAAGCTTGAGCATGTAGGAAAATCCTGATTTTTCGGAATCCTCCAGGCCGGAACACAACCTGCTCTATGATAAGTATAGTTATATGTAATAGCCCCGTAAGGAGTGCACGAATATGAGCAAAAAACGAATCCTTCTCGTTGATGATGATATCGCAGCAACACGCCTGCTGAAGATCGGTCTCGAAAAAACCGGCCAGTATGAGGTCAAAGAGGAAAACTCCGCGACCCGTGTCCTGTCGACAGCCCGGTCTTTCAAACCTGATTTGGCTGTGCTGGACGTTTGCATGCCCTATCTCGTTGGCGGCGACGTCGCCGCCCAGATGAAAAAGGACTCGATGTTGAGGCACACCCCTGTTTTCTTCCTCACCTCCATCGTGTCTGAGGACGAGGCCGGTGCCCATGCGCTGACCAGCGGCGGCTACCAATTCATCCCCAAGCCGGTCAACCTCGAAAGACTTGTCCAGCTCATCGAGGACACGCTCTCGCCTACCACAACTTCCTGACGTTCAATCATCGGTGACTCCTGTGAGGTGACCTCGGCAACTTCTGCCGATATGTCCCCCGCGCCTTTGCCGAGGTTCGACACAGTTCCCGTCCCGGAAAAAAATTAAACCTTAACTAGGCTTAACCGCGTCGGACGCGTCCGCCGCAGGCCATGCGAAGGCGGATTGGCCTTCCAGAAAATAATTAAGGCCGGATTAGGTCGGATTAGGTCGTACTAGGTTGAATTAGGTTCAACTCCAGCGACCGGACCCGGCGTCCTGCGCCGAACCGACTCTCACAATTTCAAAGAACGCGGGTCAATCTCATCGTCAATCACTGACAATTTGTCACTCCCGCAACTCGCCCGAAACACATTAAACCTTCATTAGGCTTCATTAGCCTACATTTTTCAGGTGCCCGCCCCTCGCGATCCGTTTTGTAGGGCGCGCGGCCCGCGCGCCGCAGTTTCCGGGCCATCGACTCGCACTCTTATGCACATCGCATTCATATATCGCGCCACAAGTATGCACATGGCATACCTTCCTGTCAACAGGAATT
>CAZAQZ010000377.1:0-3635 GCA_964487175.1 uncultured Verrucomicrobiota bacterium
GAAACAGCTCGTCGGGAACTTCTCCCTCCTAACGACACAATGTGGATGTCCCCTTGCTTGGAAGTTGCAGCCATTGGGTTGCCTTTCCCCGCTGACTTGATACAAAGGCACCTGTTTACGGCGCGAAGGAGACCAACTATGTCCAAGAAGAAATGGCTGATCGTGGCGGCCTTGGGAGTGGCACTCTGCTTGATGGCGGTCGTGGCGGTGTGTCTCTGGTTGTTCGTGATCCAGGGCGGACCGTTTGTGCATCCTTTCCTGCCGGTGTATACGTCGGACCAGGTTGACTCGGCCCACAGCGGTTATCGGCGGACCACCGTGACGTCCAAGGACGCAGTGTACGTGAACGACTATGAGGAGTATCCTCTGCGGTTGATTAACCCCGAGCCCACCGACGTCGTCGGGCGCACGGCGTTTGGTGGCGGAAAGATTTGCTCGATCCCCGGACAGAATCCGACGGTGTATCTGGCGGTGGATTGCGGCTCGGAGATGCCGGCGTATGAGGTGTTCAGGAGCACCCAGCAGCCGCCGTTTGACTGGCGGAAGGCCGCGTTCCAGACACTGCAGTTGGCCATGCTCCTCGGTCCCGCTGCCAACAAGACCACGTCGGACCCGGCCTTGATTGAAGACGTGCTGCGAACGTTGAAAGAAGGCACGCCGACTGCCGCGCCGTCCGCATGGGTGACCAATACTTACGGGGTCTGGCTATTCACCGACCAACTGCCGGGGCTGGTGTTTAGCCCGAGTATTTACATTGATCAGACGGGAACGGTTTACCTGGCTGAGAGCTTCACAAGTGACAGTTCCACGCCGCTCAAGGTGCAAGCCAGATGGATCCAAGCCAGTCCGCTTTTCACCAAGTGGACGCAAACGCCGTGACGGCCCGAGCGTCGCCCCTCATGCAAGGACATGGAACGCAGGGTCAGGTGACGGCGGCCTGCAGCGGAGGGGTGACGAAGCCCCAATTAAACCCCTTTCCCTTTCAAGATGTGACCACGGCGTCGCCGTGCGGGAAGCGCCCCAACAGAGCGGGGCGGCTACACGGCAACAATGTGGCCACAGCGCCCTGACACCGCTTTGCCGTTGGCTGACCCCCATCGAATCGCCGACCGGTTGAGAAGGGAATGATGAAGCCAAATGAGCATTCAGCCGAACAGTCAAAAGTGTCAATAGTGAGGACTTACCCTTTTCTCTCCTCATGCAGCAGAAATTGAAAGCGGAAGGCCAAGCTCGACCGGCTGCGGACTTGGTTATCGTGAGGTCAGTTTGGGCGCAAATGCCCGAATCAACGCCTTGGCTGCCTGGTAGGCCTTCCACCCGGCGATGTCTAGGCCGCGGTTGCACGCGACGAGCACCGCGAAGTCAATTTCGGGTGCGATAAACACGAGGCTGTTCCACAATCCATTGCTTCCACCATGCCAGAGACGGCGGCCTGTGTCACCAGGCCGTGGGCCTCTCGCCCAGCTGGCTGTGCTGATCAGCCATCCGGCAAAGTAAGTTCTGGCGGGTATGGCCGGGTGCAGTTCCGCAAACGTATCCGGCTTGAGCAACGCGGCCTGGTGATGAGGATTGGCTGGAGCTCCGCGCAAATGGAGCACGACGAATTTTGCCCAATCTGCCATTGTCATGTGCGCCAGGCCGGCGGGGCCATAGAACAACGGGAGGTCCGCGGAAGGGCTGCCCGGGTCTAGCGGTTTGCCCATGACCCAGGAGTGGCCCCAGGGCTGATCTGTTTTTCCAGCAGTGCCCGGCGGTCCGAATCCACCGGTGAGGATGCCCAGTGGCTGGAACAGCCGTTCGCGCATCAGGTCTTCCCACGCGCGACCGGTGATGTTTTCCAGCAGCACCCCCGCGAGAATGTAGCCGACATTGGAATAGGAGGCTTTGGTGCCAGGAGGGGTTTTTGGAGGGCGCGAGAGAGCCTTCATCGCAATTTCCAGGCGTTGCTGCGGCAAGGTTCCCTTGGAGGGACCCAGCCGCGCTTGAAGGCTCCGCATCCAGTCGGGTCCAAGGCGCAAGCCGGTGCAGTAGGCCAGGACCAGGTAGGCAAACACCCAAACTTGACTGGCTGGGTCGCGGCGCAAGCCGGCGCGGTGTGCGAGGACCTGCCGCAATGTCACCTTCTCCCACGCAGGGTTCATGTCCTTCACCGTGTCAGCGAACAGCTCGCCCAGCGTGGTGGTCCAGTTCAGCCTGCCTTCCTCAACGAGCATCGCCACGAGTGTCGCGGTCATGGCTTTGGTGCAGGAACCAAGGTGAAATCGATCGTCGAGGGTGATGCGTTCGGCGGACCCTCTCTTGCGGACCCCTGCGACGCCCTGGGCGATGATGTGCTCGCCCCGCAGAACGACGGCGGCCATGCCGTAACGTTCGCACCCCCCGGCCAGAATCGATTGCAGGATCGGATCAACATTGACCGGCGTGTTGCTCTCCGTCACCCCGTCAGGCATACCCGCAGGTTTCCATGCATTGGATTTCGGCGCTTCGCTCATGTTATATCCCGGTCGAACCGGACTCGGAATTGGCGCTGCATTGCCATTACGCTTGTGGAGGCTGCTGATGCCTGCTTGGCGTTGCGCGCGGGATCGGCGTTGCGCGATGATCTGGTCCGCCGCCCATATCCCCGTCGCCGCAGCCGAATCAGTCCACGGGAACCCCATATAATCACCCGCCAGAAACACCTTTCGCTTCCGTTGATTGTCATGGCGATACTGATGCAGAGTGCGGCTGCGACCCACCGGAGAGCGGGGGATCGCCTCCGGCCAGCGCATCACTCGCGCCCACGCTATCCGTGTTGAAAGACCAGGGAAATAAGTCTCAAGCTCCGGCATCACCCGTGCCAGGACAACGTCATCCGCCAACGCCATTGCTTCGACGGCGGCGTCATGATCCAGCATGACGTCAAACAATTCGCCCTCGGCCACACGATCCGGGGCCTTGTTGCGCTCGATCGTAATCCCTGCCAGCCGCCCCCGATCCGCCTGGGTAAACGTGATTCCATACAGGTTTGCCAGTCCCGCGGGAACCCGATAGTCGGGCACCGTCGCAATGGCGATGTTGATCGTGGCGTTGTAGGTCGTGGCCATCAGTGCGCGTTCGGTCGTATCAGCGTCAGCATACAGACGGGCCGCCACTGACGCGGTTGTCGCCAATATCACCGAATCCCCTTCGATCTGTGCCTTGTCCGTCACAACCAATACTCCGTTGTCCCGCACCTGCACCGTGTTCACGGCACAGTTGAGCGTGACCGGCACGACACGCGCGAGCGCTTCCGGAATGGTACCCATGCCTCCCGGCACGGCTACCGTGATTGGTCTGCGATAGCGAAACGCCATTTGCACCAACAATGCTGCTCTCGAATTTCCCCGCAGGCCATGGAAGAAGAATGCATGCTGAATCGTTTCCATGAGATCGTTGGTCGCGCGCACACCAAACCGACGAAGGCTCCACGAGAGCGCGTCCTCGTCGTCGAAGCCGTGCCAATCCCCGTAGTCCGTCAGGGATAGACCGGCAATCCCGCGCTTCATGCGCCAATGATGATATCCGAGGCGCAGCAACGACAGCGGGTCAATCAGGCCGGACGACACCATCGACAATGGGCGCGCTCCGTGAACTTGTCGCAACCGCCGGCTGCG
>CAZAQZ010000378.1:0-3625 GCA_964487175.1 uncultured Verrucomicrobiota bacterium
TCCGGATGGACGGCTATTGGGTTTGGGACGGCTCGGTGATCAAGGTCGGCGACGACTACCAGCTCTTTGCGGCGCGCTGGCCCAAGGGGCACCCGTTTCCCGAGGACTACCGGCTGCATTCCGAAATTGTCCGGGCGGTGGCGAAGAACCCGCTCGGGCCCTACGAGTTCAAGGAAGTGGTGCTCGGCAAGCGCGATCCGTCCTACTGGGACGCCACGATCGCGCACAATCCAAACATCCACAAGATTGGCGACACTTATGTGCTGTTCTACATGGGCAGCAATGCGCGCATCCTGATGCCCGGCGGCCGGCTGCCGATGCGCCGGATCGGCTACGCCACGGCCAAGTCGATCGCCGGGCCCTGGGTCCGCCGCGACCAGCCGATCATCCCCACCGAGTCGAATAATCCGGCGGTCTATGTCGAACCGGACGGCCGGGTGAAGCTGCTCTATCGGGACACCGAGCTGAGGATCTTTCTGGCGGAGGCGCCGCGCTTCGACCTGCCGTATGAGATCAAGAACGACAATGTCTGGCCGGCCGCCCGGCTGGAGGACTTCGAACTTTACCAGGCGGGCGGAAAGTACCGCTTCATCTGCGAGGACAACGTCGGGAAGGTGACCGGCCATGAGCGCTGGGGGGCGGTGTTTGTTTCCGACGACGGAATCTCAGGCTGGAAGCCGGACGGGACGGCGCCGGCCTACGATCACACCCTGCGCTATACGGACGGCACCGTCCTCCACTGCGCTCGGCGGGAGCGCCCCCAATTGCTGATCGAAGGGGGCGCCATCACGTATCTGCTCACCTCGGTCTACGACGGGCACGATACCTGGTGCCAGCCGGTTCCCCTCTCGCCTCCGCTGCCCTTGGGCAACTGAGGGAGCGGGGGAGCCGCCCGGAAGCGGCGGGCGCGCCGCTGGCCGGGGCGGCCGGCCGCGAGGCCGGTCGCCCGAATCAAGCCGTCAATACGGCGCCAGGAGCCGGCCGTTGTCCCCATACGTGCGGGCGAGCCACGACTTGGGCAGGGGTACCACGCAGATGTTCAAGGACCGGTTGTTGGCGGACAGCATCGCGGACTGGATTTCAATCTTGGTGCCGTCCGCGCTGAAGGTCGGATGGATGTGGTCGGCGGCCGTCGTCTTCTCGCCCATCGACGCCAGCAGGACCATCTCGCCGCTGTGGCGGTCGATGATCCAAAGGCGGTAGCGGAAGTCGTCGGCGGCGGCCCAGCGGCCGTCGGCCGAGCCGTTCACGTGCCAGATGGAGCGGCCCGGGTTGCCCAAGGGAACCTGCCCGATGATCCGCATCTCGCGGGTGCGAAGGTTGACGATCCCGACGCCGGTCGGATGCTCGTCGTTTCCGGCAATGCCCCAGGATTGTCCGTTTCCGCCCCGGCCCCTTTGGCCCCCCTGGCCCTGGGGAGCAGGAGGCTGACCTTCGGCAACCGGCGGAGGACCCCGCCTTTCGCCGCCGAGCACCGGATGCGTGTAAAGGATCGCGATCGCGACCTCATCCTTGGTGATGACGGCCTCGTGCGTGATCCATTCATAGGGAGCCTCGGGATAGAGCGGACGCAGGCCGCTGCCGTCGGCCATGACGGTCCAGGTGCGCTGCGGCGCCTTGCCGCCGGTCTCCCAGCAGAAGACGATCTCGCCGGGAACCCAGGGGTTCGTCTGGACGTGGCCGATCTGGAACCCGACGACGGTGATGATCTTCACCTCGCCGGTCTTGAGATTCATGCTCGCGAGGCCGCTCGGTCCGGCTCCCATGCTCCGCGGTCCGTAGGCGGACTGCATCGTTTGGCCCGGCGCCAGTTGCGGCGCCAGTTCCTGGCCCGTGATGCCGAAGTACACGAAGCCCTCGTTCGCATCCAGGCCCATGTTGCCGGTGGCGTGCATGCCGTCCGGGGTCGTGCCGCAGACGCGCTCATAGGCGTCATTTCCCTTGACGGTTCCGGCCGAGGCGTCGGCAAAGAGGGAAGCCAGGTCGATTTCGACGACCTGGAAAGGTCCGCGCGGGCGAAATCCTCCCCGCGCGCGGGCGAAAGTCGGTGTCGGGGTCGGCGCGTTGGCCGGCGTGCCGGCCGCGATCGCGGCCGCGGCGGCATCGACGTAGGGATCGCGGCCGATGTCGCGCGGAGCCCCCAGGTCCCTCATGATGTAAAGCTTCATCGACTTGCGGGCGACGCAGAGCATGCCGAGGTAGCCCTTGTCGGTCACCTGCACGATCGCGCCCGTCTCCTCATTCACGCCGAAAGCCTGTCCGGGGGACCGGTTCGAGCGGAAGATGAGCCACTTGCCGTCCGACGTCCAATCGGGATGGGTCTGGTAAATCTTGGAGTCGCCGACGGGCGTGCTCGTCAGGAAGGTGAGCGGCGTCCCCGTCACGGGATCGATGACGACCTTCTTTTCGGAGGGCCAGACACGGCCGACTTGCGCGAACGCGGGCAATGAAACAAGGGCGCAGGCGCCGAGCGCGGCCGCTTTCAGGAGGGGGGTGATTTTCATGGGGATTGAACACGGCAAAGACGCAACACGGCGGCAAAAGGTGCGGCCTATTTTGCAAGAGAACGCCTGAAGCGATTCAGGCGATCCTATTTCGAGAAGGTGTCGTCTATCACCCGCTTCAGCTGGTCGCCGCCGGCGGGATCCCCGGACTTTTTCATGAGGGAAACGAGTTCCGTCAAATCGGCCTTCTCCTCCAGCCGCTGATCCTGCTCATACAGCTCCATCGCACGGTCCTCATCGCTGATCGAGCCAAAGGGGACGAAGGCCACGTGCCCAAGCACGGGAATCTTCGTCCAGAGCTGGCCGAGCGTCACGTGATTCAGGACCCCGCGGTCCAGTCCGTCCGGCGATCCCAGGTAGCGGTCCATCGCAAGGCTCTCCACGCCCTTCCGGCTCAGCACTTCCTCGGGCGTCGGCAGCTTCGGCTCGCGCACAAGAAAGGTCGGCATCCGAATGACGCCGGTCGCGGGCGCCGCCTTGCCCGCCGCGGCCGGTGGCGGCTTGTATTTCGGCACCGCCGCGGCCAGCGCGGCGGCGATATCGGATGCGGCCGCGCTTTCGGGATTCGGGGACGCGTCGCTCTTTGCGGGCGGCGCCGCGGGAGGCGACCCCGGACCGTCGGCCCATGCCGCCGCAGGCAGGCCGCAGGCAACGATCAGCGCGAAACGGAGGGCGGTCATGGGACGCGGGGACCCTTTTCGCGCTGGCCGGAGCCCGCGGGTTCCCGGGCGCAGAACGCAAGCACGGCGCCAAAGATCGCGCCGGGAATGTGCGCGAACGTGGCGACCCTTATCGATGAGTCGTCGAATTGAATCATGCCGCCCCCGTGTCCGTGCCCCACCGTGGCTTCGAGGACGACTTCGGCCAGATATATGGCGAGGACGGCAGGCCAAAACCAATCGACCCAGTTCCTTTGCCAGCCCTTGCACGCCAGGAAGACGAGCAAGCCCAGGTTGACGGCGCTAAATCCTGCGTACCGGGTCATCGTCGGATCGAACCAATAAAGGGCCGCCCCGATAACCGCGGGCATCGCCACGAGCGCGAACCGGCTCAGCCAAGGATGCCGCCATTCGAGCAGGCGGCCGAGAATGATGAACAATCCGGCGTCGGCGACAAAATGG
>CAZAQZ010000379.1:0-3621 GCA_964487175.1 uncultured Verrucomicrobiota bacterium
CAATCGACCCACTGGCCATGTCGATACCGATCCAGCAACAGATCTCGGCACTCGAACCGGAGCTGCCTGTCTACAATGCGCTGACCATGGACCAGATTCTCGGCAAAACTACAGCCAGCCAGGGCTTCGCGGCAAATCTGATCTTGGCCTTCGCCAGCCTGTCACTTCTTCTAGCCGCAGTAGGCCTGTATGGAGTGCTCTCCTACCTGGTCACGCAGCGTATATCGGAAATCGGCATCCGTGTCGCCCTGGGCGCGCAGCGCGAACAAATCCTGCGTCTCATCTTGTTTGACGGGCTGCGGCCGGCGTTCATTGGGCTGATTCTCGGTCTGATAGCCAGTGCGGGCGTAACGCAGCTTATCCGGTCGATGCTTTTCGGAACAGAGCCGACTGATCCGGCTGTGATCGGCGCGGTGATTCTCACTCTGCTCCTGATCGCTTCTCTCGCCTGCATCTTTCCCGCCTGGCGCGCTTCGCGTCTTGATCCGATGCAGGCCTTGCGGACGGAATAGGGCGGAAGTTCCCGGAATTTCGCTTCATTTGACGCATAAACGCCAACCCACTCACCGACCAATGCTGATTTCTCCGGTGTTCGAAAGGCCAGCGAAAAACTTTGGCAACTCGGGCAAAATTGACCTCCGATGTGCGATGTGTGGACATCATTGGTCAAACCGATAGCACGATAGATAAGAAGTCTTGGACTCCCCCGAATGGCGGCGTTAAGGTGTGGCACATGACGGCACGAAACCAAGCCGTCGGAGGTGCCAATGACGTTTCCGCTCACGTCCGCTGTCCGGCGCAGAATCTTCCGCTGGAACGTTCCGCGTCGATTTCGCCAATCTGTTCCCCTTCTAATACTCATTCTCCTTGTCCCGGCTGCGGGGTTCGCGCAAAGCGGATCGCCGTTTGACACCGGATTCACTGCTCTACAAAACCTCTTCACCGGAACGATTGCCAAGGTCGCCAGTCTCATAGCGATCGTGATCGGCGGCTATCAGTTCGCTCATGGCGAACCAGGCGCGAAGAAGGCTCTCGCCGGCGTTGCCGCAGGCTCGGGCATCGCCGTGCTCGCTGTTAACGTTCTCAGCTGGCTTTGGGGTATCTAAGCGCTTCCCGATTCAAGACCAAATTCCTTGGCTCTAACCGTTCGAGTGTGAGGGGCAAAGATGCAGACACACACCAAAACCCTCCGTAAAAACCGGGTCTACAAAAGCCTGCACAAGCCCCTCACGTATCTGGGCGTTGAGCGCACGCTCTTCTACTTTGTCTGCGTGGGCGCTGTTGGCGCCTTCAACCTCTTCAACAGTCTGCTCGCAGGCGTGGCTGTATTCGTCGGGGGCTTCATTTTCGGCCATTGGGTAACGAACCGCGATCCTGCCTTTCTGCGGATCCTCGCGAAGTCTGAGAAATACAAGAGCCGGTACGACGCGGCAAAACAGAACCTTCCGCGCGTGGAGGTGATCTGATGTTGAGACTCGATCGAATCGTCAAACCGTGGAAGGAATCGGCGGCCCTCTGTGACCACATCAACCTGTATGGCTTCTGGAATGACACGACGTTTCTGACGAAGAGCGGCGACCTCGGCGTGGTCCTAGCCGTTACTGGCGTCGATTACGAAAGCCTCGACCGCGGCGATCAGGAATACGCCGTAAAGCGGCTGGAGGCCGCACTGAAATCCTTTGGACCTGGCTTCCACGTCTACCAATACCTTTTCAAGACCAACCGGCCGGAAGTTCCTTTCGCCCGCTACAAGGACCCTGTGGTGCAGACTGCAGTAGATCAGCGGCAAAGGTTCTTTGAAGAGAAGGCCGATCGTCTCTTTCAGATCGAGATCTTCTATTGTGTCCTGCTCGAGGGCTCCAGGTCGAAGTCCGGTCTCCGCGCTGCATTCGCGCAACTTTTCCGTGACCCTTCCGGAGCGATAAGCGAACTGCGGACGCAATTCACCAGTGGCGGAATGAAGACGCTCCTGCGAGCACAGATCGAGCGCGAGCTCGCCCAGCTCGAAGAACGCGTACAGGGGTTCGTCCGCCAACTCGACGATCTCGTGCGAATTATGGTTCTAAACAGTCGAGACCAGTTCCAACTGTTTCGCCGATTGTTCAACTATGACGAGTGGCGGATCACCGGCGCGCCGAAAAACACCCAGTTCCTCGACTATCAAGTGGCGAATTCAGACATCGAGGCAGAGCGCAACCGTCTGCGCGTTGGGGATCATTTCGTCCGAGTTCTGACCATGAAGGAAGCCATGGGCGAAACGCGGCCATTGGTGCTCGATTCTCTGCTGAAGATCGCGGCCAACTTCACTGTCGTCACAGAATGGGTGCCGCTATCGCAAGGCAGAGCTCGCAAGGAAGTCAATAAGCGCCGCAGGCATTTCAACATCTCGAAGACCGGATTCGTCTCGCAGCTTGGAAACGATCCAGGACAATCGAATCCGCGCGATGTGCTCGTTGACGAATCGAAGCAGGCTGACATCGAAAATCTCGGCGACTGCCTGCGCGCCCTTGGCGACGGCCAGCAGGTTGGCGAATTTTCATTGACCATCGTGCTCTACGGCAATGACCGGGTTGTCCTTGACCAACGCGCGGCGGAATTCGCCGGAGTCTTCACAAGCGCGGATGGCAGTCTTTTCGCCGAGACGTATAACCAGCTCAACGCTTACTTCGCCACCATGCCGGGCGGCTACGCTTTCAATCTACGCCGCATGTATCTCCTGAACTCGAACTATGCGGACCTGAGCTTCTTATTCACGATTCTGCCGGGCGAGAAGGTGAATTCCCATCTGGGAACGGAATACCTCGCGGTACTGGAGACCGACAATAGCACTCCGTACTTTTTGAACCTGCACAACGGCGACGTGGCCCACACGCTGATTCTCGGCATGACGGGCAGCGGGAAAAGCTACCTATGCAACGTGCTCTTACAGAGTGCACAGAAATACGCGCCGTTGACCTTCGCCTTCGACATCGGCGGCAGCTTCCAGTCGCTCACTTCGATCTTTGGCGGTTCCTACCTGAATGTCGGCCAGGATGCGCGCGACTTCACGATCAATCCATTTTCGCTTACACCGAGCAAAGAGAACATGCAATTCCTCTTCAGCTTCTTCCGTGTGCTGATCGAGGGCAGCGACCAGCGTTACCGCCTCGATTTCAAAGAAGAGCGCAGGCTATGGGATGCCATTGAACGCGTGTACATGCTGGAGGGCGGACAGCGGACCGTCTCCAATTTCGTGAACATCGTTGGCGAATTGAAAGACCGGCTGCATCGCTGGACACGCGCCGGGCAGTACGGGTTCCTTTTCGACAATGCAGACGACACGCTGACGTTCAGCCGCTTTCAGACTTTCAATTTCGCAGGCTGGGGCGGTTCGCCCGATGTGCTTGAGCCGCTGCTGTTCTATGTGCTCCACCGGGCCAGCAACGAAATTGCCGATCCAAAGAAGCTGGAAACCTTCAAAATCTTCCTGCTCGACGAAGCTTGGCTGTTCATCCGCAACGAGACGATCCGCGACTACGTGGTCCAGGCGCAGAAAACCTGGAGGAAGCTAAACGGCGCAATGGTTTTGGCAACGCAGTCCATTAAGGAACTGCAGGAGTCGGGCATGTTGCACATCGTCTC
>CAZAQZ010000380.1:0-3605 GCA_964487175.1 uncultured Verrucomicrobiota bacterium
ATGGGACGACGCTGTTCACCGACAATCTCGTACACAATCCGCGATCCTGGGTTGCGCACAACAATCTCGGAATGGAATTGATCAAGGCGGGAAGGAAGCAGGAGGGAATCGAGCATTTCAGGCAGGCGCTGAAGCTGAATCCTGACTTTTCCGACGCGCAGAACAATCTCGCTCGTGCACTGGCCGACCAATCGGCTGCTGGAAAATAAACTATCGTTGGACGCGGGCGCTGCCACCGCCCATCACTTTTTCGACTTCCTTGCAGGTGACCATCGACGTGTCACCGGGTGTGGTCATCGCCAGCGCGCCGTGCGCGGCGCCGTAATCGACCGCCTTTTGCGGATCGCCGGTTTTCATGAACCCATAGATCAATCCGCTGGCGAAACTGTCGCCGCCGCCCACGCGATCGAGAATCTCCAGGCCCGGATACTTGCGGCTCTCGTAGAATTTGCCATCCGTGCAGCAGATCGCGCTCCAGTCGTTCTTTGTCGCGCTGATCACGGAACGCAGCGTGGTGGCAACGACCTTGAAATTCTTGTATTCGGCGACGGCGGTCGTGATCATCTGCTTGAACGCATCCGTCTCAATGTGGGTGATGTGCGGATCGAGACCTTTCACCTCAAACCCGAGACTTGCGGTGAAATCCTCCTCGTTGCCAATCATCACGTCCACGTACTTCGCGATTTCGCGGTTCACTTCCCGCGCTTTGGCCTGTCCGCCAATGCTTTTCCACAGGCTCGGTCGATAATTCAAATCGTAGCTGACAACTGTGCCGTGCTTGGCCGCGGCCTTGACCGCTTCCACCGTCAGCGCGGCTGTGGACTCGCTCAACGCGGCGAAAATTCCGCCGGTGTGAAACCAGCGCACACCCATCTCGCCGAAAATTTTTTCCCAATTGAAGTCGCCCGGTTTGAGCTGGCTGGCGGCGGTGTGACCGCGGTCCGGCACGCCGACCGCGCCGCGAATGCCAAAACCGCGTTCGGTGAAATTGAGCCCGTTGCGGACGGAGCGGCCGATTCCGTCGTCGGCCTTCCACAGAATAAAATCGGTCGCGACGCCACCCTGCATGATGAAATCTTCGATGAGATGGCCGACTTCGTTGTCGACAAACGCGGTGCAGACAGCGGTCTTCAACCCGAAACATTTTCTCAGGCCGCGGGAGACATTGTATTCGCCGCCACCCTCCCAAGCCTTGAATTCCCTGGCTGTGCGGATGCGTCCTTCGCCGGGATCGAGGCGCAACATGACTTCACCGAGTGAAACTTGGTCGAATGTGTACTTGTCGCGAAGCTTCAGTGGCATGATCTGACTCCCTCTAAACAGTCGCCGTTTTGAACGAGGTGAAATTCCATGGCTTCTGGCCGCTTTCCCGGGCGATGGTGTTGAACGCCTCAACCTCGGCCATGCTAAAGAGTAATCCGCCGTGCTTGACGGTCAGGGCCGCCGCCTGCGCTTCCGGTTGGCCGGGCAACATGCACTTCTCGTTGCCGTGGCCGAGGATGTCATGGATGACAGCCTTGACATTCTGCTGCTGGGTTCGTCCCTTGGCAAACGCGCCACCGCTCATCGCTTCCGGCCTGATGCATTGAAAGAAAAATGCCGGCGTGTGTTTCTCCTCGTCCTTCAACTCGTAATGCCCGCGAATCGTCGGCAGCGATCCGCCGATGAACGCGCCTACCAATTCGTCAATCAGCGCCAGGCCGTAGCCCTTGTGCGCGCCGAAGGGAAGCAGCGAGACGGCCTTGTTGGGGTCGGTCGTCGGATTGCCATCCTTGTCCACTGCGGCATTGGGCGGAAGCGGTTTGCCTTCGCGCTTGAGTTGCTGAACGCGGCCCATCGCGACGGTGCTCGTCGCCCAGTCGATGGTAATGGGAAAACCGACTGCCTCAACCGTGGGGAAACCCCACGAATGCGGATTGGTGCCGAGCGTAGGGAACTTTCCGCCAAAAGGCACGACCTCCGCCAGCGCCGACGTGCAACAGGTGTAAGCGATGTAGCCCTTCTTCGCGGCGTCGATCACGTACCCGCCGCCCCAAAGATAATGAAACGCGTTGTCGACGCTGACCATGCCGACGCCGTATTCGTCGGCCAACTTCATGCACGTGTCCATCGCGCGATAGGCGACGGATTGACCGAGCTTTTTGTTCGCATTCCAAACCTTCGCGGCCCGGAATCGGGACGGGCCTTCTTCGATTTTCGCTCCCGGCACGCAGCCGCCGACCTTGCTGCCAAAGAGGTCGTCAAGATGCAGCGCCTTGATGGCATTGTGTGTGCGGATGCCATGGGCTGAAGCCGAAGCGCAAAACCGAGCGCCATCGACCGCCTCGTCCGCCGTGTAGCCGCGCTGCCGGTAGGCTTTCTCGACCAGTTCGTTATGCAGTTGTTGCGGGACGATGTAATAAGTTTCGGGCATGGCTGACTCGCTGAGTCGTCACACGGTATAAGAACGGGACGTCGTCGTGCCGCCGTGACCCGTCCAGTTCGTATGGAAGAATTGGCCCCGTGGCTGGTCCACGCGTTCGTACGTATGTGCGCCGAAATAATCGCGTTGTGCCTGAAGCAAATTCGCAGGCAGACGTTCGCTCCGGTAACCGTCAAAATAGGCCAGCGCGCTGCTCAGACACGGCGTCGGGATGCCGAGCTTCGCGGATTGGACGACGGTGCGTCTCCAGCCTGTTTGACGGCTGCTGACTGCTTTCTTGAAGAATTTATCAAGCAAGAGGTTCACCAGGTTCGGGTCGCGCTTGAACGCCTTCTTGATGTCGCCCAGGAAAGCCGAACGAATGATACATCCGCCGCGCCACACCAGCGCGATGCCGCCGTAGTTCAGGTTCCATTTGTACGTCTTGGCCGCGGCGCGCAACAGCTGGTAACCCTGCGCGTAACTGACGATCTTCGACGCGTACAAAGCCGCCCGCAGGTCTTTGACGAATTTCTCCTTATCGCCTTTGAAAGAGCCGATCTTTCCCTTGATCTGCTGCGAAGCCTCGACACGCTCTTCCTTGACCGCTGAGAGACATCGGGCAAACACCGCTTCACCGATCAACGTCAACGGCATCCCTTCATCGAGCGCGGAGAGAACGGTCCATTTGCCGGTCCCCTTCTGGCCCGCAGCGTCGAGAATGATGTCGACGACCGCCTTGCCCTGTTCATCCTTGTAAGCGAGAATGTCGGCCGTGATCTCGATGAGATAGCTGTCGAGTTCGCCCTTGTTCCATTCAGCAAACACGGTCTGCATTTCCTCGTTGGTCATGCCCAGCCCGCGTTTCATCAAATCGTACACTTCGCAGATCAACTGCATGTCGCCGTACTCGATGCCGTTGTGGACCATCTTGACGAAATGCCCCGCGCCGTTCTCGCCCATCCAATCGCAACAAGGCTCGCCCTCGGGAGTCCTCGCGCAGATGGCCTGAAAGATCGGCTTGATCTGCGGCCACGCCGCTGGACTGCCGCCCGGCATCAACGACGGGCCGTTCAACGCGCCTTCCTCACCGCCGGAAACGCCGCTGCCGACGAACAGCAGTCCCTTGCTCTCGACGTATTGCGTCCGCCGGATGGTGTCGGTGAAATGGCTGTTGCCGCCGTCGATGATCACGTCGCCCGAT
>CAZAQZ010000381.1:0-1085 GCA_964487175.1 uncultured Verrucomicrobiota bacterium
CGATGTATTTAAGCCTGGTTCATTGACTGGCCTGTCTGTCCACTGTCGCTGCCAGCGCGGCGAACTCGCCGGCCAATGCCGGGTAGAGCGCCCGGTAGCGGGGATAATATCCCGCGTAAACCTCCGAGGCCTTGCCGGGCCTGGCAAACCGACCAGTCCTGACAGTCTGCCGGCATGCGTCGGGGACGTTTCGATAGACTCCGACGCCCACTCCGGCCAGAAGGGCCGCGCCGTAGGCCGCTCCCTCGGTGACATTGACCGTCGCGATCGTTGTTCCAAACACATCGGCAAGAATCTGCCGCCACAACGCGCTTTGCGCGCCGCCACCCGATGCGCGGACTTGGCGGAGCGGCAATCCCAGAGACCGCATCAGTTCCAGCGAATCGCGCAACCCGTAACTGACGCCTTCCATGACCGCGCGGGTCATGTGGTCCCTTCCATGCCGCAATGTCAGTCCGAAGAAAACTCCGCGCGCGTTCGGATCGGGGTGGGGGGTGCGCTCGCCACTCAGATACGGCAGGAACAACAGCCCTTCGCAGCCGGCCGAAACTTGCGCCGCCGCCGCATCCAATTCGCGATAACTGCTTCCACCGGCAACGGCGTCGCGAAACCATCGCAGACTTCCCGCCGCCGAAAGCATCACGCCCATCAAATGCCACTGCCCCGGCACCGCGTGACAAAACGCGTGCAACCGCCCCTGCGGTTCGACTCGATATGTGTCCGAAGCAGCGAACACGACTCCCGATGTCCCCAGTGTTACCGACACGATACCCTCGGCGACGATTCCGGTGCCGACGGCTTGCGCGGCCTGGTCGCCGCCGCCGCCCGCCACCGGTGTGCCCTCCATCAATCCAGTCAGATTCGCCGCCCGCGCGCTGACCGTTGCGCTGACAACCGGCGATTCGGTCACCTCGGGCAGCCAATGGCGCGGCACCTCCAACGCCTTGAGCATGTCCTCGGACCATCGCCGTTTGCCGACCTCGAACAGCGACGTGCCCGAAGCGTCCGACACCTCGCTGAAGAATTTGCCCGTGAGCCGGTAGCGGATGTAGTCCTTGGGCAACAGCACTTTTGCCACGCGGCGG
>CAZAQZ010000381.1:1185-3602 GCA_964487175.1 uncultured Verrucomicrobiota bacterium
TCTTCGGGATCCTGCTCGGCCCAGAGCGGGCGGGGGATGTACAGCGGGAATTCGGTTGTCGCGCTTGCCCGGACCACGCCCCGCGCGTCAATCAACAGCGCCTTGGTTCCGCTGGTTCCGATATCAATGCCCAACAGATACGTTTTCATCACACGACTCAGATGAACTCGTTCAGGATGTTCTCCAACATTTCCTGTCGACCGCTGGCGTTGGCATCGGCTTCGCCTTTCTTGAGCATGTAGGCTTCAAGCTGTTTCAGGTTGATCTGGCCGTTTTCGATCTTCGCGCCGATGCCGCTGTCCCACGAAGCGTAGCGTTCCTTGAGAAACCGGGCGAACCGGCCATCCTTGCGAATGGCGGCGGCTGTTTTCAATCCCCGCGCGAACGCGTCCATGCCGCCGATGTGCGCGTGAAACAAATCCACCGGCTCGAAACTTTCCCGGCGCACCTTGGCGTCGAAGTTCAATCCGCCCGACTTGAACCCGCCCATGCCCAGCACGACCAGCATGACCTGTGTCGTCAGATAGATGTCGGTCGGGAATTGGTCGGTGTCCCAGCCCAGCAATTCATCGCCGCGGTTGGCGTCGATGGAACCGAGTTTGCCGCAGGCGGCGGCGACGGTCAATTCGTGGATCATCGAATGACCCGCGAGCGTGGCGTGGTTGGTCTCGACGTTCAATTGAAAATCATCCAGCAGATCGTACTCGCGCAGGAAATTCAGGCAGGCCGCCACGTCGGAGTCGTATTGATGTTTCGTCGGCTCCTTGGGTTTCGGTTCGATGAAGAACTGGCCCTTGAATCCGATGGACTTTTTGTAATCGACCGCCATGTGCAGGAATTTGGCCAGGTGCTCCTGCTCGCGTTTCAGGTCGGTGTTGAGCAGCGTCGAATAGCCTTCGCGACCGCCCCAGAAAACGTAACCGCCGCCGCCCAGTTCGTGGGTGACTTCGATGGCTTTCCTGACCTGCGCGGCGGCAAACGCGAACACGTCGGCATTCGGGCTGGTGGCCGCGCCGTGCGCGTAACGCGGGTGCGCGAACAGGTTGGCGGTGCCCCACAGCAGTTTCACGCCCGTGCGTTTCTGTTCCTCCTTCAACACACGCACGACCGCATCGAGATGCTTGTTCGTCTCCCGCAAATCGCGGCCTTCCGGGGCCACGTCGCGGTCGTGAAAACAATAAAACGGCGCGCCGAGTTTTTCGATGAACTCAAACGCCGCCCGGACCCGACGCTGGGCGTTCCCGATCGAGTTGGACCCATTGTCCCACGGGCGCACCGCCGCGCCGACGCCGAACGGATCGGACAGGGGATTGCGAAACGTGTGCCAATAACAGACGGCGAACCGCAGATGGTCGCGCATCGTCTTGCCGTCGATTTTCTCGCCGGCGTTGTAATGCCGGAACGCCAGCGGATTCTTCGCTTTGGGTCCTTCGAACCGGACCGTGTCAATCATCGGAAACGCCGGTTTGCTCATGAGTTGCCCTGCCTCCTCATCGTCGCCGCGACCGCCTGTGTCGTGTCTGACCCGGCGACGATACGAGTTTGCCAAACCGCTTGTCCAGAAGTTCCCGTCCTGTTTAGTTTGGTTAGTTTGGGTACTTTGGTTACTTTGGGCATTTTGGTTACTTTTGACGATTTCCTCCCAAAGTAACCAAACTAACCAAAGAGTCGCCTCCTTCAATCCACCCGTGCCAGGCCGGAAACAGCTCGACTTGCCATGACCGGGATGCTAGTCTGAGCCTCGTAAGTCGCGGGAGTGGCTCGGGTTCTGATCGCGGTCAGTCAACGGCTGGCAGAGGAGCATAAGTACGAACAAAGCGATCCAGGTTGTGCTGACGAGGGCGAAACCACTCCTCATCCTTATTGCAGGCATCCTATTGGTTTTGGCTGGTCGAACGTTCGATGCCAACGCACAGACGGAGACGAATCTTTACTCCTTTGTCGGCTCTCCCGACGATGGAGCCGGGCCATATGGCGGGGTGGTGCAGGGCAGCGATGGGAATTTCTACGGGACGACCGCATACGGCGGGTCGAACACATTTTGTTCCGGCGGATGTGGCAGCGTGTTTCGGGTCAGTCCCAGTGGCACCTACACGAGTCTCTACTTCTTCGGTAGCTCTCCCAACGATGGAAACCAACCAGATGCAGGGCTGGCACAGGGTAGCGACGGCAATTTCTACGGGACGACTTACATCGGAGGGTCAAGCAATCTCGGCACCGTGTTTCGGATCAGCCCCGGCGGCAGCTACACGAATCTATATTCGTTTGTTGGCTCTCCCAACGATGGAGCCATTCCAAGAGCCGGGCTGGTGCAGGGCAGCGACGGCAATCTCTATGGAACGACCTATATCGCAGGGAAGCACGACGACGGCACCGTGTTTCGGATCAGACCCAGCGGCACCTACACTAGGCTTTAC
>CAZAQZ010000382.1:0-3593 GCA_964487175.1 uncultured Verrucomicrobiota bacterium
CTCGCCTCGACCGAAAACAAGATCGCGTTTTCGCGGCAGTTCTACAACGACAGCGTGATGACCTACAACACCAGCATCCAGGTGTTCCCCACGAACCTCATCGCCAATACATTCGGCTTCGGCAAACGCGATTTCTTCGAGGTCAAGGACGAGGCGGAACGCCAGGCGCCCCAGGTCAAGTTCTGACCGCGCATTGCGTCCGCGCCTGAACGATCACGATCATGTGGGAGCAAATCCGGGCCAACAAACGCCGCTCCATCGCGCTGATCGCGTTGATGGCAGCCTGCCTGATGTTTGCGGGCTATGGAATCGGCGGATACATCTTCGGCCCGGGCGGCGCGGTCCTCGGCATCGGCATCGCGCTGGTCCTGTGGGGCATCGAGATGGCGGTCTACATGACCAGCGCCGAATCGATGCTGCTCGACACAGCTTCCGCCAGGGAATTGAACCGCGACGACAGCCCGCGCCTGTTCAACATCGTCGACGAGATGCGGCTGGCTTCCGGGCTGGAGTACATGCCGAAGATCTATCTGATCGACGCTTCCGCGCCCAACGCGCTGGCGGTCGGTCATTCGCCTGAAACCAGCGCCATCGCCGTCACCACCGGTTTGATGTACCGGCTCGACCGCGATGAATTACAAGGCGTCATCGCTCACGAAATCTCCCACCTGAAGAATCGCGACACGCAATTCCTTACGCTCGCGGCGGTCATGCTCGGTTCGGTCGTCATCCTGGCCGAGGTCGCAAGGCGCATGCTGTGGTTCGGCGGCCGCGGTCGCAGCCGCGATGATTCGCGTGGAGGCGGCGGGCAGTTGCAGGCCATCGTCGCCATCGTGGCGCTCGTGTTCGCCATCCTGAGCCCGATCCTGGTGCAGATTCTCTATTTCGCCTGCTCCCGGAAACGTGAATTCCTCGCCGACGCCTGTGCCGCACAGTACACCCGCTATCCTCAGGGACTCGCCTCCGCGCTCGAGAAAATTTCGAAGACGCCCGCGGAATTGTCGGTCGCCAGCAAAGTCACCGCGCCGATGTTCATTGTCAGCCCGATGTACGCCGACGGCGAAGCGCCTGACAGCGTGTTTTCCTCGCACCCGTCCACCGCCGAACGCATCCGCGTCCTGCGCAGCATGGCGGGTGGTTCATCGTTGGCGGATTATCAGGCCGCTTATCGCAAGGCGAAAGGCGGTTCACTTATTGGGGATCAATCGCTCCAGAACGCACCCGCCCAACCGATTCGGCCGCCGTCCAATGAAGGCCCCATCGCCGAGGCGCACGAAGTCCGGCAGATCGTCAGCCGCGCCAGCGGTTACATCGGGGTCAAATGCGATTGCGGTCTGGAAATGAACGTGCCCGAACGTTTTCCTTCCAATGAGATTCGGTGTATCCGGTGCGGCAAACTCCTCACGCTGCCAACCGTTCAGCAACGTGATGCGCAACAAGCCGCCGCCGGACAACGCGAGGCCGAACGCCTGTCAAGTGCGCCACCCCTCCTCTACACACGTCAGACCACCGGTTGGGAATCGCTCCGGTGCACGTGTGGTCGCACGATCCAGATCAGCCCGGCGTTTGCTGCGACCCATGTCCGCTGCGAGAATTGTGGCCGCCTCATCGAGATCAAAAGCCGGCAGCCGCAAACATGAACGCCGTCACGCACGTCGTCCTGCCCCCGAACAAACCGATCCTGGTGTTCGACGGCGATTGCAATTTCTGCCGGCGCTGGATCGCGCGCTGGCGCGAAATGACCGGCGACCTCGTGGAGTACCATCCGTTTCAGGACGCGTACATCTCCGAGCGGTTTTCGGAAATCCCGCGCGAACAATTCGAAGGCGCGGTGCAGTTGATCGAACCGGACGGCCGCGTCTGCGGCGGCGCGCAGGCCGTGTTTCGTACGTTGGGATACGCGCCACGCAAACGCTGGACGCTCTGGGCCTACGAACACATTCCCGGTGTCGATGCGTTCACTGAGTATTGGTATCGCGTTGTCGCTCAAAATCGTACGGTCTTTTCGTGGCTGACCCGCCTGCTGTGGGGCGACCACGTGGAGCGTCCGCGTTATCTTTTGTCGCGCTGGGTCTTTTTGCGACTCCTTGGGATGATCTATCTCTTCGCTTTCGTGTCATTGTGGACGCAGATCGGTGGACTCGTTGGTCACAACGGGATTCTTCCGGCAGACCAGATGATGCAGTCGGTGCACGAGCAGGTCGAGAAACAACAAATCGGCTTCGCGCGCTATTATCTCCTGCCGACGCTCTGCTGGATCAACTCCAGCGATCAGTTTCTCAATCTGCTGTGCGGCGCGGGGACGGTGTTGTCGATCGTATTGATTTTCGGCGTGGCGCCTGCGCCTGTGTTGTTCCTGCTTTGGTTGATCTACCTGTCGCTCTCGACCGTCTGTCGCGAGTTTCTTTCGTTTCAATGGGACATCCTGTTGCTGGAAACGGGCTTCCTTGCCATTTTCTTCGCCCCGCTGCAGATGCTGCCACGGTTGTCCCGCGAAGCGCCGCCGTCGCCGACGATCCTCTGGTTGTTTCGCTGGCTGTTGTTTCGGTTGATGTTCGGCTCCGGCGTGGTAAAGCTCGCCAGTGGCGATCCGACCTGGCACAACCTGACCGCGCTGACCTATCACTACGAAACGCAGCCGCTGCCGACGTGGATTGGATGGTACGCAAACCTGTTGCCCGTTTGGTTCCAGAAATTGTCCTGCGCCGTGATGTTCGGCATCGAACTCGGCGTGCCCTTCCTGATTTTCCTGCCGCGCCGTCCGCGGATGATTGGATGTGGTCTGTTGATCTTCCTCCAACTGTGCATCATCGTGACCGGCAACTACTGCTTCTTCAATCTGCTGGCAATTGCGTTGTGCCTGTTGTTGCTGGACGACGCGGCGCTGAGCCGATTGATGCCCCGCAAGCTAATCGACGGCGCAAAACAGGCTTCAGGAAAACTGCGCTGGTCGAAATGGATCATCGCCCCGATCGCCGCTGTCATTCTTGTCACCTCATCCATGCTGCTGACGCACGCGTTTCGTACGCGCGTCGATTGGCCGGAGCCGCTGGTCAGGCTATACGTCTGGATCGAGCCGTTTCGCAGCGTGAGCAGTTACGGATTGTTCGCCGTGATGACCACCGAACGGGATGAGATCGTCATCGAAGGTAGCAACGACTCCGTGACATGGTTGCCGTACGAGTTCAAATACAAGCCCGGCGACCTGACACGCCGACCGGCTTTCGTCGCACCGCATCAACCGCGTCTGGATTGGCAGATGTGGTTCGCCGCGCTCGGTTCGTATCGGAACAATCCCTGGTTCATCAATTTCTGCGAACGCCTGTTACAGGGCTCGCCCGAAGTGCTCGCCTTGATGAAGACTAACCCATTTCCCAACGCCCCACCCCGCTGCATCCGCGCCGTGATGTATCAATATCACATGACCGACCTCGCCACCCGCCGCGCCACAGGCGATTGGTGGCGTCGTGACAACATGCGCCTCTACTGCCCCGTCCTCTCCCCGCGCGGCGCGGAGTAAGCTGTCAAAAACTTCTTGCCAATGCATCGGACTCCGATGTATACTGCGCACATGAATTTGAAGGGCAGTCTGG
>CAZAQZ010000383.1:0-3593 GCA_964487175.1 uncultured Verrucomicrobiota bacterium
CACACTGGCGGATTCTCGATGAAGGCCTATAGCCCTGGCGGATGGAATGGGGGAGGGGCGTATCAGGCAATCACCAATAACGTGAGTGCTGGCCAGCTGTTGGCTCTTACTGCGTTCGGCCTGAATTGGTCGGGCGATCCGATGACGAATCTTACGGTGACCGGACAGGTGATTGGAGAGATTCAATTGGTGTTTCAGAAGGTTGTTGTGAATGATGGGACAAACGTGATCACCACGCTTTCCACGCTTACAGGCAGCCCTACGTTTACCCCGACGTCACCGTTGGACACTTGGGTCAGTAGCACTGTGACGGGAACGGCGCCGGTGGGAACGTCACAGGTTTTGATCTACGCACTTCAAATTGGGTATGGGGCCTTTCAGGGTGCCACGTTCTTTGATGACTATACTCTGGTGAACTTGAATGCACCCATCGTTACCAACCTCTTCCACGAGACCATCGTAGCGGGGAACCAGATTTGCTGGAGCACGGTGACCAACGCCGCTTATCAAGCGCAATCCAGTCCTGACAGTAATACGTGGACCAACGTGGGAAGCTTGATTGCCGGTGACGGGAATACGAATTGCACCTTCGACGCAGCCGGTCGATACAGCAACCACAAGTTCTATCGGGTCTTGCAGGTGCAATAAGCGCAGGTTGTCGGCATGAGAGATCGGGGAAGCGTCGGCGTGAACTTCGGTTCCAGCTGAATGGCAATGGCCGAGAGGCAGCCTGAGGGCGGACGTTGTGCGAGGATCCGGTGTGCTTTCTCAACTCGAGCGAGGATTTAAGGGCGCAGTCGCAATGAAAAAGGCGATCGAGGAACAAGACCGCCCGCTTCACAACCAGATGAACTAAACTGCGGCTGCGCCCTGATTTTCCGGTCCTTGAACTCCCTCCCCGGATGCCGGTTTTCCCTGGCAACCCAAGTGCCAGCAATGCCACACCCTTAGCGGCGCTGGCGATCCAGACACCCAAGGCGCGCTCGTAGAAGTCTTAATCAAGGCGTTCCCGTAGGGCTCCCCATTCAGGCCAAACGATTGCCTTATTCGATCTATTGAGCCTACCAGATCAAGGAATCAGCAGTGTTTTATATCAAATCCCGATGCAATTGCTAACAACATGAAGGTAAACGACTGGTAAAATTCTGCACTGAATGGAAGAAAGGTGTTGACAGTTTTTAGAAAATTTGCAATCATTTGCCCAATCGGCGGGATAGTATATTGAACCCTCAACAAACAAGGTGAAGGGAGATAGGGTATGGAGAAGCGAAGTAAACTGATTCTTTTTACAGCGTGCATTGCATTATTCACGCTGGCTCGTGTAAACGCACAAACATACACAGTTGATCCAACTCAAACTTGGGTCGGCTATATGAATGTGTTTGAGCTGCCGTCAAACGGTGGTGGATATGACTTCGGCAGTCCTTGGGCTACGGCTGATCTGGATGCCAATTTTGCTGCCGGACCGGCTAACCCATTGACGCTGACCCCCAATGATAATATCGATCGGACTGATCCGATCGATGCTTATTGGTGGCAGGCGCCCAATACGGGCACGAGCGCCGGCAACCATACGATGGCGGCGTCCATGTATGTGGAAGACAGCGGTTTTGCGGGTGGCACGGTGCACTTTACCGGCAATGTGTTGCAGAACACTCTGGTGAGTCCCTACACGTGCGTGGCGTTCATCGATGATTTCACGCCCAGCTTCTCGCTGGTTAGTTCGGTCACCTCGGCGGATCTTGGTGCTGGTGTATTTAACATTAGCAACACCATTACGCCCGGTGACGTTCTCCAGTATGGCTTCATCACGACTGGTCCCAATGCACGAACGGCAGCGCTTCCCGGGGACGGGGATGTGGTAGTCACTGCTGTTGCGGTTCCCGAACCGACAAGCATCGTCTTGGTGTTGGGCGGTTTGTTGGGACTCGTGGCGGTTGCCAGGAAGCATCGCGCGTAGAGGTTTTTGTTCACAGGTATAAGACTTTTCCCCCGCTGGTTCTCCCAGCGGGGGTGAAGTCACAAAAGGTTGTTAGGGCGTAAGTGGAGGGGGAGAGCAACGGTCAGATGCGGATTGCCTCACTGGTGGTAGCAGCCTTGCAGGATTATTGTTCGATTGGAACCCATGCAAAGGTCCGTCAAGTTGGTCATGGTTACTTCTGCCGTCGCAATCATCAGTGTTGCGACCGGGAGATCGGGTGTGAGAATCCAGGGTGAGGTGACACCCCAGCCCGAGGAACTTCTTTCAAATCCCGGCTTTGAAGATCCCGCCATCGAATCTGCAACACAGCTCGTTCGTCCGCAGTCCTGGGTCAGTTTTACGAGCGGAACACCCGATTGGACTGGAGTGTCCTCGGTGACCGCGCGTTCAGGCAAGCAGGCTGCCTGGCTGGTCTCTCACGATGTTCCAAATTTTTTCCAGGGTATCTATCAAGCTCTCCCGGTGACATCGGGAACCAGCTATCAATTCAGTGCGTACGTCAGAAACGATCCTGCGAGACCACTTAAAGGGACGTCCACGGGCCAATTGTCGATCGAATGGCATGACGCGAATCAGAACGAGATTGGCCGCCTGTGGGGGACGACCTGGGGCGCGTCATTGCCTGCGACGGAGTGGACGAGATTTGAATTGTCGGGCGCCGCGCCTTCGAACTCGGCGATCGCCCATTTTGTGATTGTCCAGAAAGGTGAAGGGCAGCCGGTTGCAGGAGGCGCGTTTCTGGTGGACGACGCCTCGGTCGTGAGAGTTCCGTGAGCGGAGGAGGCTGACAGATTGAAACACAATACTAAAATCGTGAGTGCACCGAAGGATCCGACGAACATGAAAAGAACCGGGCCGCGACGCCTGCTTCGCCCCATAACGAACGCATTTACCTTGATCGAATTGTTGGTGGTCATCGCCATCATCGGAATCCTGGCCGCATTGCTTCTGCCTGTGTTGGGTCAGGCCCGGGAAAGAGGAAGAATCGCCACTTGCGCGTCCAATCTGCGCCAAATCGGCATCGCCGTTGACATGTATGCGGAAGATAATACTGATACCTATCCTGTCGGATACTTGCAGAAGCTCGGAACCGATTGGGTGCTGCTTGTCGGCCAGTATGTCGGGAGAAACCAGACGACCTATGGCACAGGAATCGCCAACCCCAGCAAGGTATTCCTCTGCCCCAGTGTTAAAATACCGAGTGGGAGAACAAGCAGGCTGCACTACTCGGGGCATATAGCTCTCTTCGGGCCTCAGACTTTCACGGCATCTTACATATCGCCCGTCAAACGGTCGAGAGTTGTGCGCGCGTCTCAGGTCGTTCTTGTGGCCGAGGGCAATTTGGGCCAACCTGTAGGCGCTGCGGCGACTGAGTATGACGCGGATGCGACGTTCGGACCACCGATGGAGTATCCGATGCAGCAGTATGTTGGATCAGCGACGGATAATGATACACCGGTCCATGGTATTGATGCAATCAATTACGACCCCGGCAATGGCAATAGTCCCAAATGTACTTGACCGGTGCCGACGGAGCGGGGATCGGACCCCAAGTCATGGCTAGTTAGAATCTAGAGGCTACCCACAAATTAACTACAATCGACAGGCAACA
>CAZAQZ010000384.1:0-3590 GCA_964487175.1 uncultured Verrucomicrobiota bacterium
TGGGAATCTTCTTCATCGTGCTGACGCTGTTTGCTACGTTTCTGCGATGGCGCGGCACGTTGTTCGAAATACGCTGGCTGCTCTGGGTGTTTGTGTGGGCGGTACCTCTGCCGTATGCCGCCAATCAACTGGGCTGGGTGACCGCCGAAGTCGGCCGACAACCGTGGGTGGTGTTCGGGCTGTTGCGGACCGGCGACGCGTTATCCAAGTCGGTCGTTGCCAGCCAGGTGCTGAGTTCGATTATCATTTTCATGCTCATTTACGCCCTGCTGTTCGCGGTCTGGGTGTACGTGCTGGACAGCAAAATCAAACACGGTCCGGAGGAACCCGCTGCGATTCCCGCCACAACGACTCCCGGGTCCCTGTTCGGCATCGCTGGCCTGCTTGCCGGTGCGGGTGGCAGCGCTTCCCTGGCGGAGACCGACGAAGAGAAACGACCGCCATCCCCGCCAACGAAAGGGAAAGGGTAACCGTCATGGATTTGCACTTCATCTGGTTCGTCCTGCTCGGCGTGTTGTTGACGGGCTATGCAATCCTCGACGGTTTCGATCTCGGCGTCGGCATTCTGCATCTGGCTGTGAAGAAGGACGAGGAACGCCGCATCCTGATGAATTCCATTGGGCCGTTGTGGGACGGCAACGAAGTCTGGCTGGTTACGTTTGGCGGCGCGCTGTTTGCCGCGTTTCCCGAAGCGTACGCCACGGCGTTCTCGGGATTTTACATGGCGTTCATGGTGCTGCTGTTCGCGCTCATCTTTCGGGCGGTGTCGATGGAATTCCGCAGCAAGCAGGAAGGCGCGGCCTGGCGGAATTTTTGGGACATATCCTTTTGCGTGGCGAGCACCGTGGCGACGCTGCTGTTTGGAGTGGCGGTTGGCAACGCGATGCGCGGCATGCCCATCGGCGCCGACCACGAATTTCAGGGGACGTTCTTTTCGCTGCTGCATCCGTACACGCTGCTGGTGGGCGTGTTCGCTGTCGCCACCTTCGCCATGCACGGTTCGATTTATCTCTACCTGAAAACCGAAGGCGACCTGCAGAAGCGCATCCACGGGTGGATGTGGCGGACCTTCGGATTCTTCCTGGTGCTGTACATGTTGACAACCATCTACACGCTCGCGGGCATGCCCCAGGCGACAAGCAATTTCCATCTGCATCCGTGGTGCTGGATTGTGGTCGTCCTGAACATTCTCGCCATCGCCAACATCCCGCGCGCGATTTTTTTGGGCCGACCCGGCTACGCGTTCGTGTCGTCGTGTGCCACGATTGCGGCGCAGACGTTTTTGTTTGGCGTGGCGCTGTTTCCGGACTTGATTCATTCATCGTTGAACCCGGATTGGAGCCTGACGATCTACAACGCATCGTCGTCGGAGAAAACGCTGCAGATCATGGGCACGATTGCGCTGCTGGGAATGCCGTTCGTACTGGCGTACACATCGGTGGTCTATTGGGTTTTTCGCGGGAAGGTCCAACTCAGCAAATTCAGCTACTGAGAAAGCCCCAACATTCTTTGACAGTCCTAAGTTGCGCATGAGCCGATAATCCAAGCTCTTGCGAATTGACAATTTGTCAGAGGCTCCGTAGGCTTGGGTAGTGAAGTCCCCCACCGAAAGCGAGCAGCGAGTGAAGTTTCTCGGATTGACGCCGCACGACGCAGAGATGTTGAAGGCGTTGCGCCCGTTATTCGAGAAACAGGTCACAGCAGTTGAAGATACATTCTATGAGCTGCTGCTGGCTTTTCCAGAGACGGCGCAACTGCTGCACGACCACACCACCATCGAACGACTCAAGAAACTCCAGCGCGATTATTTGATGCGCATCACGGAAGGCAAGTTCGATGATGCCTATTTTGCCGACCGGGTGCGAATCGGCAAGACACATGAGCGCGTCGGGCTCAGTCCGCGTTGGTATCTGCTGGCGTACAACATCTACTTCAAGTTGTTCGTCCCGTTGATCCGCGAGTTCTACAATGATGATCCGGATTGCGGTTATGATTCGATCGTCGCGCTCGAAAAGGTCTTCATGCTCGACGCCTCCCTGGCGATGGAGGCGTATATCGCCAGCGACAGGTACCGTCACCTGCAACAACTCGAGAGTATCGTCAACGACTCCGGCGACGTCATCTTCTCGCTGGACAACGAGGGAAGTGTCCGGTCATGGAACCGCGCGGCCGAGCAGGTGTTTGGCTGGCGTGCCG
The DNA here is from genome assembly GCA_964487175.1 of uncultured Verrucomicrobiota bacterium. GTDB lineage: Bacteria > Verrucomicrobiota > Verrucomicrobiia > Palsa-1439 > Palsa-1439 > CAWFPN01. The sequence goes on from CAZAQZ010000384.1 coordinate 2,197, forward strand.
AGGAGATTTTGGGCAAACCGTTTACGGTGATCGTACCCGCCGAAGTGGTGAAGATGGGCGAGATGGAACAGATCGATCAGCAGATGCAGCATCACGGGCATTACCATTTCGAGACCGTTCGCCTGGCCAAGGACGGACGCCGCGTGCCCGTTGAGGTCAGCGTTTCCATGCTGCGCGATCCGCAGGGAAAGCCGATGGGGCGTTCGGCCATTTTACGCGATATCACCGAACGCAAACGGCTCGAAGAAGCCAAACTGCGGGCCGAACGGCTGGCGGTCATCGGCGCGATGTCCGCGCGGTTGGCGCACGAGATCCGCAACCCGCTCAGTTCGATCATCCTGAACATCGACCTGGTGGGCGACGAAATTGGCACCCTGGCCCACGACAGGGAGGATGAGCCGAAGGAAGCGCGCTTGTTGCTGCGTTCGATCGACTCCGAGGTGCGCAGGATCCAGCGGGTGACGGAGGACTATCTGCAATTCGCGCGCATGCCCAAGCCGCGTCGCGATCGCATCTCGCTCAACGACGTGATCGGGCAGGGCTTGTCGTTTCTGCAAACGCTGTTCACGGCGGCGCGGGTCGAGGTGGATGCCGACCTGGATCAGTCTTTGCCCCTGATCCTCGGGGACGAGGGCCAGTTATGGCAGGCGATCCTCAATCTTGTGCGCAATTCACTCGATGCGATGCCAAGTAGCGGCACGCTCACGGTGCAAACGGCCCGCCGGGGGCCGAACATCGAGCTGACGATTTCCGACACGGGAAAGGGAATGACGGAGCAGGAGCGGGAACAGATCTTCAAGCCGTTTTTCAGCACCAAACCGAGCGGCACCGGTCTTGGATTGCCGTTGGTGCAACAGGTCATCGCCGAGCACGGCGGTATGATCCGTTGCGAGAGCGTCCCGAACGTGGGGACTACTTTCGTCATCGAACTTCCGTGCACTGAGGAGCTCACACATGGCCCGAAGAGCTGAAATCCTGCTGGTGGACGACGAAGAAGCACTGTGCAATGCCGCGGAGAAGATTCTCAACAAGGCAGGGTACCATGTCACCTGCGCCAACACGGCCCAGGATGGCCTCACCCGGTTTGAAAGCGCGGGCGCAGAACTGTTGATTACGGACCTGATGTTGCCCGATATGGACGGCATCGCGGTGCTCAAACGCGCCAAGGAGATGCATCCCTCGGTTGAGATCATCGTCATTACCGGCCACGGCACCGTGGAGAAGGCCGTCGAAGCCATGCGGCTCGGTGCCTACGATTTCATTGAGAAGCCGTTGGATCGCGATGCGCTGCTCAAGGCCGTCAGCAAAGCCATCGAGAAACAGCGCCTGACTGAGGAGAACCGCCGGCTCCGTGACGAGCTCCAGCAGCAGCGCGGCGAAGATGCGCTCATCGG
>CAZAQZ010000385.1:0-3584 GCA_964487175.1 uncultured Verrucomicrobiota bacterium
GCGCGCCCTACGCATCAGTCCTCACGCGCCGTCGCTCATCGTCCGTGACGGCAAGGTGCATTTGAATCTCGCCCACAAATCCGCCGCCATCCTGGTCAGGCAGTAGGGATTGGAGGCACGGGGCGATATCAGACGCGGTGCAGTTCCTCGAGGGATTCGCCGTACGTCTTCATGGATCGCTCGAAGCCAGCCTTGATGTCCTCGTAGAAGTTTTGCGGGAAGGGAATGCCCTCCAGGAACGATGACTCGATTTGTTCCTCCTCCCACAAACGCAGTTGTTCCCGTTCCTGGAGTGAATGCCGGAGATATAAATAAAAGCTTTCCGGCACTTCCGCTCGATGAACGAGGTGCAGTTTGTCCTTCAACACCTCGGCGATCCTCGAGTGCAAGGCATGAAAATGGTTCTTTTGGAAAAACGCCCGGACGTCAGCCTTTTGGTTCTCCGCCAGCCTGCTGCCACCGTTCTCGTCCTCCGCAGTCACCAGGAAGTCCTGAATCTGATTCAGCACGGAGAGCTGGTGCATGAGGCTGAACAACGGCCCGTACAGCTCTTCGATCTGGCGGGCCGTGTAGGCAGCGCGCGACGCAATACGGTTCCGCCGGTCCTCCTTGAATCGCTCCACGAGATAAACAATGAACCAGCCAACCAGGACAACCATCGCTACGATGACCGCAACCTCAACGAGCGGATCCAGTCTGCCTGGGCTCCGTGGAACCGATGGCGGAACGTTGTTGATCGCTGAGAGGATGAAAGGATGCATGTTCATGAACGCTGGAAATAGAGAGACACCTGTCGATTCACCATGTTCGGTCATTCCGGAAGCTGTACTGCACTTCTCCCAGTGAGACGTATAGCGAATCGCGCCAGTGCCGACAAGCTATTTTCCAAGCGCCAACATGCGCTCGATCGGGACAAGGGCGCGGCGGCGGATGTCTTCGGGGAGGGTGATTTCGGGAGACAAGTTCTCCAGCGCGGCGACTGCTTTCTCCAGGGTGTTCTTCTTCATGAAACTGCATTCGTTGCAGTGGCAGGAGTCAGTCGGGCCGGGAATGAAGACCCGGTCGGGCAGTTCTCTTTTTAAACGGTGCAGCATGCCTTCTTCGGTGACGATGATGAATTCTTTCGCCGGCGAATTCTTGCAGTAGCCCACCATTTTCTCGGTCGAGCACACTTCATCGGCCATCATGCGGACGGCAGGCAGACATTCGGGGTGCGCGACAATCTTTGCGTTCGGGTATTCCTGTTTGATTGCGAAGATGGCCTTGTGCGTGAACAACACGTGCGTCGAACACGCGCCCGGCCAGAGAATCATCGGCCGACCGGTCTGCGCCATCACCCATTGACCGAGATTCTGGTCGGGGACGAACAGGATCTTTTTGTCAGGGGGGATCGAATTGACCACTTTGACCGCATTGCTTGACGTGCAGATGATGTCCACGAGCGCTTTGACGGCGGCCGTGCAATTGATGTAGGCGACGATGACAACGCCGGGGTGCGTTTCCTTCCAGCGGGCCAGCGCGCCGGCATCGCACGAATCCGCCAGCGAGCAGCCAGCTTCAAGATCAGGTAGCAGAACCGTTTTGCCCGGATTGACGATCTTGGCCGTTTCAGCCATGAAATGCACGCCACAGAACAGAATCACGTCGGCATCGGTCTCCTTGGCTTTGAACGACAGGCCGAGCGAATCGCCGACGAAATCAGCGGCGTCCTGCAGCTCTGGGACCTGATAATTGTGGGCGAGGATGACCGCATTCCGCAGCTTTTTCAGCTCGCGAATGCGCTCCTGCAACCCAATTGTATCAACGGTCGTGATCATGGTGTTTCCGCCGCAAGGTTATCCGAAACGCGGAGTTTGTCAACGCGCCGCCGGTTTGCTATGTTAGCCGTGTTTGGGCAGTCCGGGTTGAACAGTGAATAACAGAAAGGTGTAACAGACATTTTTATGAAGACGTTGGAACTGCAGCGGAGGCTGGGTGTTGCCGTGTTGGCATTCTTGTTGATCGCGTGCCCGGGATCATGGGGAAAGGACGCGTCGCCGTCGACCGACGGGAACCTGGAGATCGCGCGCAAACTGGAGAGCGCGTTTGAAAAGGTCGCCGATCAAGCCAGCGAATCGGTCGTGGTGATCACTGTCACTCAAAGAATCGTCGGTCAGGCCGATGCGGACGACGACAACGGTGATAATGGCGACGGCAACGACAACAACAATAACAACAATGATCGCGGAGGTGGCCAGAACGGCGGCTCACCTTTTGAGTATTTCTTCCACCGTCACGGGACGACGGCACCCCAACCGCACGATGTCGATAGCGAGGGGTCGGGGGTCATCATCCGCAAGGATGGGTACATTCTGACGAATAATCATGTGGTCGACCACGCGACGAAGATCACCGTGCGGTTGCAGGACGGGCGCGTGTTCGAGAACGCGCGCATCGTAGGTCAGGATGAGATGACCGATGTGGCAGTGGTCAAAGTGGACGGCAAGGATTTGCCTGTCGCGCAGCTGGGCGACAGCGCCAAGATCAGGGTGGGGCAGTGGGCGATTGCGATCGGCGCGCCGTTCGAGCTGGATTACACGTTTACGGTCGGTTTCGTCAGCGCCAAGGGACGCTCAGCGATCTGGAGTAGTTCAAGTAGCGCGTATGAGGACTATATCCAAACCGACGCCGCGATCAATCCAGGCAACTCCGGCGGACCATTGTGCGACATCGAAGGGCACGTCATCGGTATCAACACCCTGATTCGCGGGATGAATCGCGGTATCGGCTTTGCCATCCCGATCAACATGGCGCGTGATATTGCCGATCAACTGATCGGGAAGGGCAAGGTCGTGCGGGCGGCGATCGGCATCACCATCGAGCCGCTTTCGGACAACAAGGAACTTCAGGAACGAAGCAAGGACCTTCGGGACGGCGTGGTGGTCAAGAGGATTGGCCCGAACACACCCGCCGCATCCAGTGAATTGGAGCCAGCCGACATCATTGTGGGCGTGGATGGCGTGCCGGTAAAATCACCGAAGGAATTACAGACACAGATTCTCCACAAACAAGTTGGCGACAAGGTTGTGCTGGACGTTATCCGGGACGGCAAGCCAATCAAGGTTGCACTGAAGACTGCGGAAATGACCGCGGACTGGCTGGTGGCGGCGCGCGTGAACCCGGGCGAGTCACAGGTGGAGACGACGCTCGGGTTGACAGTGCAGACGCTTACCAAGGATCTGGCAAAGCAGTTTGACGTGCCGGAGACGCGGGGGGTGGTAGTGACCGATGTGGTGGATGGCAGTCCCGCGGCGGAGAACGGGTTGCAGCACGGTGATGTCATCACGGAAGTGGAACGAACGCCCGTCGCAACCGCTGAGGATTTCAAGGCCGCTGTCGCCAAGACCGATGACAAGAAGGGTGTGCTGCTCTACCTGAAGCGGGATGGCGGGTCGACGTTTACGGTATTGAAGGACAACAAGTAGCGCGTCTTTCGTGCATGGGGGCTTGCTTGTGTGAATTCGAGCGGGTAAAAGCTCAGCATGAAATCATTTCTCAAGTGGCTGGTCATCGTTGTCGTCGCGCTGGTGGTTGGGCTGGTGCTG
>CAZAQZ010000386.1:0-3581 GCA_964487175.1 uncultured Verrucomicrobiota bacterium
AGTACCGCACTGCCAAAACCGCCCATCAACACATGATCTTCGATGGTGCAAATGACCTTTGCAATCCGGCCATATTTCTCCAGCATTTCAGTGTCCATCGGCTTGCAGAACCGCGCGTTAATCAGCGCGACCGATTTGCCCCCGGCTTGAAGCGCCGCGACCGTTTCCTTTGCAATCTTCTGAACGGCCCCGTAGAAAATCACAGCGACGTCGGTCCCGTGCTGCAACACTTCGGCCTTGCCGAGCGGCAGAATGGCGGGACGCTCTTTGATGGGAACGCCTTCGCCCGCGCCGCGTGGGTAACGAATGAAAATCGGGCCATGATTCTGTAACGCCGTCCAAAGCATATCGACAAGCTCGTCTTCATCCTTGGGTGCCATCAGTGTGGCTGTGGGCACACAGCGGGCGTAGGCAATGTCAAACACGCCGTGGTGAGTTGGTCCGTCGTTGGCCGAGAGTCCGCCACGATCCATGCAGAAGATGACGTCAAGGTTTTGCAACGCGACGTCGTGGATGATGCAGTCGTAGGCGCGCTGCAGGAATGTTGAGTAAATGGCGCACACGGGATGATATCCCATCGTAGCCATGCCCGCCGCGAACAATACGGCATGTTCCTCGGCGATGCCCACGTCGAAATATCGGTCGGGCTTCGCTTTCTCCAGCTTGCCAAGGCTCGTGCCGCTTGGCATGGCCGCGGTAATGCCGACCAGCTTGTTGTTCACCTCGCAGAACCGGATCATGGCATCCGCGAATACATCCTGGTAATTCGGCGCCGCGCCGGGTTTCTTCTCAGGTCCCTTGCCGGTGGCGATGTCAAACGGGCCGCAGCCGTGGAATGTTTGTGGATCATCGAGCGCGATCTCGTAACCCTTGCCCTTCTTTGTGAGCACGTGCAACAGAATGGGGCGGTCCTGGGTTTTGCAGAATTCAAGTTCCTCAATCAGGAGCGGTATGTTGTGGCCGTCGAACGGGCCCAGGTAGCGCAACCCGAACTCTTCAAAGAAAATACTGGGAACGATGACGCCTTTCACGGCCTCTTCAAGTTTGTGCTCGAATTGGGCGAGGTCGGGTCCCACCTTGGGGATGCGCTGGACGAGTGTCTGGAAGTCCTTGCGCAGGCTGTTGTAGCGGGGATTGGTGACGATCTTGTTCAAGTAGTTCGCAATGGCGCCGACGTTTTTGGCGATGCTCCATTCGTTGTCGTTGAGCACAACGATGAGACGCTTGGTGCTGTGACCGATGTTGTTGAGTGCCTCGTAAGTAATCCCGTTCGTCAGCGCGGCATCGCCGATGACTGCCACGACGTTCTCATTGGTGCCCGCGCGGTCACGCCCGACCGCCATTCCAAGGGCGGCAGACAACGCCGTGCCTGCGTGACCTGCTCCATAGCAGTCGTAGGGGCTCTCGGAGCGGAAGGCGAAGCCCATAGGCCCGCCGGTTTGACGGACCTTGGCAAACGCCTGGCGGCGGCCCGTCAGCAGTTTGTGCACGTAAACCTGATGGCTGACGTCCCACACAAAACGGTCTTTGGGGCTGCTGAATACCCGATGCATGGCGATCGTGAGTTCGACCACGCCGAGATTCGGCCCCAAATGTCCGCCGTTCTTGCTCAGCACGTTGATCAGTTCGTCCCGGATTTCCTGCGCCAGCGTGGTCAACTGCTCGGGTGTGAGCAGTTTCACATCCGCAGGCGTGTTAATCATGTCCAAATAACGTCCCATTCGTCAGCTCCATTTTTCAGAACAACTTGGCTTCTTTGTCTTCCGGGTTCTCGTCCGCAGGTTCGCTCGATTCGCCTTCGGAATCCGGTTCAAATGGCTTCAATACGACCGAGCCATCGCTTTTCTTGGTCAATAGTTCGATCTTCTTTTCTGCTTCTTCGAGCTTTTGGCTGCAAAAGCGCACCAACCGCGAGCCTTCCTCGTATTTCTTAAGGATGTCTTCCAAAGGGAGTTCAGCATTCTCCATATCGGCGACGATCTTCTCCAGTCGCTGGATGGCTTGCTCGAAACTCGGCCCCTTCTCAGGCTCCTTGGCTGCCGCCTTCTTGCTCATCTTCATTGGCACTATCCCGTCAGGATACCACAGACTCAAACTCCCCATCAAGCACCATGGTGGTCACGTTAGTGCCTGGCCTTACGGTAGTAACGCTTCTGACAATCCTGCCGGTGTCCTTCGCCTTCGTAATGCTGTAGCCGCGTTCCAAGGTCGATTTCGGGCTTAACAGCTCCAGCTTGGCGGCTACGTGCCCCAGTCGTTGCCGCGTGTCCTGCAACCGCTGCTGAAATGCCGTATCAAACCGCCGCTGATTGGTCTCAATCCTCTGCTGCCAGGCGAGAATCTGCGTCTGAGGGCTCAACAACTTGAACTTCTCGCTGGCGGTTTGAAGACGTGCCTGCTGACCGCTCAAGGCGGCAGAGGTTCCCTGTGAAAGTCGATGACCAAGGTCGTCCACCTGCTGCTGGTATTGGCGAATCAAGTCCGCAGGCTGACGGAACACGTAACTGTTGGCCAGCGACAGGAACCGATGACGCGCCTCGCCGATCCGTAACCGCAGGTCTTTATCAAGGCGGCGCTGGTGCTGCTGGACGAGAGTCGTAAACTCTTCTTTTGCCCTCACGACCAGCTCCGCCGCCGCGCTGGGCGTGGGAGCCCGAAGATCCGCAACAAAATCGGCGATCGTAAAATCAATCTCGTGGCCCACGGCCGAAATCGTCGGGATTTTGGATCGGGCCAGCGCGCGGGCGACGACTTCCTCATTGAACGCCCACAGGTCTTCCAGCGATCCGCCTCCGCGCGTGACAATGAGCACATCCAGGGGCACGATTCCCAAGTCGCGCAGCTCATTGAACTGATCAATGGCCGCGGCGATTTCACGTCCAGCCCCTTCGCCCTGTACGCGAACCGGGCTGATAATGATGTGCAGGTTGGGGAAGCGGCGACCGATGATCTTGAGGAAGTCGCGAATGGCCGCGCCTGACGGCGACGTGACCAGTCCGATGCGCCGGGGAAGGGTGGGGATCGGTTTCTTCCGCGCGGGGTCAAACAGGCCCTCCTTTGCGAGCCGTTGTTTGAGTTCCTCGAACGCCGCCTGCAACGCGCCGATTCCCTTGGGGACGATTTGGCGGACGACGATCTGGTATTGGCCGCTCTTTTCGTAAAGACCGAGATCGCCAAACACCACGACGCGCTGACCGCTCGTTGCCTTGAACTGTTTCGAGACGGCCACATTACGGAAAATGACAGCGGACAACTGCGCGTTCGCGTCTTTCAGCGTGAAATAGATGTGGCCTGACGAAGGGGTGCGCAGATCGGAAATCTCGCCTTCGACCCAAATGCCGGGAAAACTGGCCTCCAGCAGGTTGCGGATGCGGCGCGTCAGTTCGCTGACTGTGAATACTTGTGAGGGCGGTTTGGGCATGGCGTCAATGTAAATGCGGTTTCACGCGTTCGATTGCTTGCCTGGCCTGGTCCTTGTAGTAGTCGTCGGTCACCCAGGTCTTTTTCATTTCCAACGCGTGTTCCAATTCCTTGTTGGCCTCGTCCCAGCGGTGCGCAGCGGCCAGTGTAATGCCTAATTC
>CAZAQZ010000387.1:0-3573 GCA_964487175.1 uncultured Verrucomicrobiota bacterium
TCACAGCCATTTCACCGTCACAAGCATGGGCGATATCACTTGCAAACACCTCCGGCGAATCGGAAATGCGTTGCCCTGAAGGCGCTGGCCGATTCTGCGGCAGCGGCGTGGTGGCCGTGCAACACGGAGCGCAAGGTTGTCCTAGAAATCCGTAAATCCCGTCCACCACTTCCTCGGCAATGGCGCGGTGCGTCGTGTATTTGCCTCCGACGATGCTGAGCAGATTCCCGCCCTGTTGCACGACGCGATGCTCACGAAGCCGGCTGGAAGGATTGGATTCGTCGGAGCGCATCAGCGCCCGCACGCCCGCAAACGTGGTGATGACATCGGAGGATTTGGCGGAACATTCCGGCAGAATGGACCGCACTTCCTCCAGCAAATACTCAACATCGGCTGGCTCGGCACGAACATCCCCGGCGTCGCCGCGCCAATCCGTGTCGGTTGTGCCGACAATCGAACAATCCCCCCACGGAATAATAAACATGATCCTTCCATCGCGCCGTGACTGGAAGGCGATGGCGTGTTGCTTTGTGAGCCGCGGCAGCAACACGTGCACGCCCTTGGTTGGACTGAGTGCCACGCTCGAAACATCAAACGAAGTCAGGCGGGCGACTGATTCGACCCACGGCCCGGTCGCATTGATAAACACGCGGGCCCTGATTTCAAAATCTCCCGCAGTCCCCAGTCGATCCGTCACGCGCGCCGCCGCGATTCGATTGTCCAACGCGGCAAAACTCGTCAGCTCGCAATAGTTGGCGCACACCGCGCCGCGGTCGGCGGCTTGAACGATGGTTTCGATGCACAACCGCGCATCATCCTCCTGGCAATCATAAAACAACACGGACCCGCGCATGCCATCGCGGGCCAGGGCGGGCTCTTTCATCAGGGTGCCCTCGGCGGTGAGCCCTTGATGGTTGGAAACGTTCTGGTAGCGGGACATCAAGTCATACAGAGTCATTCCGAGCCGAATCTTCATCAGCGAGCGCGGGTCGCCTTCGTAAACCGGGAACAAGAATGGCTGCGGATGGACGAGATGAGGGGCGATGGTTCGCAGGATCTGCCGTTCGCGGCAGGCCTCGGCGACAAGGCTGAAGGCGTATTGCTCCAGGTAACGAAACCCCCCGTGAATGAGTTTCGAGGAGCGGCTGGAGGTTCCGCTGGCAAAATCGCCCTTGTCAATCAAGGCGACGCGCAAACCCCTCAGCGCGGCATCACGGGCCACCCCAGCGCCGAAAATTCCGCCGCCAATGATCAGAACGTCAAAACACTCGGTTGTGAAGGCAGCGAGATCGCGTTTCATTGAATCAAGTGGTGGCAATGTACCAATGCCCGCGCGACTTGTCCTCTGTAAAGTGCTTGCGTTTGGCCATTAGTGAAGTATAGTGTTGTCATCGATGTTAACGAAGTACGCCATGACGCGTTTGCATTAATCTCGATCCACCACACCAATGATTGTCTCCCGCACCAGCCGCTTGCCCAGGAAGAAAATCGTTTTAGCATTGGCGGACGCGCTATGCACGGCACTGGCCATCGTGGCCGCTGTTTTGCTGCGCCTGGGCTGGCGCGAGGGCCTTAACTACCTGCAAATCCATCACGTCGGCATCCTGACAGCATGGGCGGTATTCATCCTGGCCTTCTATATCGGAGGACTCTACGAGTCCGACCGGTTGCAGCGGCCGGGCAAGACGTTGACCGCTGCCGTGATTTCCGTCGCCCTGGGCACGGTATTCATCACGGCGATCTTCTATGCAACGCTGTCACTGCAAATTGGACGCGGAATTTTCCTTGGGTTTGCGGCGTTTGTGTTTGTTGCCGTGATTTCAATGCGATTGATGTACATGGCCGCCAGCCGGCGCGGTTTCATGTCCCAGCGGTGCTTAATCATCGGCACCGGCCCGGAGGCGAAAAAGGTCATTGAGCTGGTGCATCAACACGCCCATGCGGGCCTGCGGATCCTCGGCTTGATTAATGCCGGCAACGACCGCGAGCGCATCGGCAAATTCCTTGACGACTATCCGATCCTCGGGGGAATGGACTCCCTGGAAAAATTCGTCGAACTTTACGACATCGAACGGCTCATCCTGGCCGCAGCGACGGAAGCCGAACCAGTCTTATTGAAGCGACTCCGGACGTTTCGCTACCACGGCCTGGCACTGGTCGATTTTGTGTCACTGTACGAAGAACTGGCCCAGGAAATCCCGATCGATCACATCAACGACGAATGGTTGTTCATGGCGTCCACGAACAATTCCCGCATCCACATCCGCCGTCTCAAGCGGTTGACGGATGTCGTCGTCGCGCTCGTCGGCCTGACTGTCACGGTACCCGTGGCCGCGGTGACCACAGTATTGATCAAGCTCACGTCGAAGGGACCCATTTTATTTCGCCAGGAGCGGCTCGGACGCGATAGCGTGCCCTTTACGCTCTTCAAGTTCCGCACAATGGTCGTCGACGCAGAAGCCGAGACCGGCCCTGTCTGGGCGACGGAAGGCGATCCGCGCATAACTGGCTTGGGCAAATGGCTGCGCAAATTCCGCATCGACGAGATTCCGCAACTCTGGAATGTGTTGCGAGGCGAAATGAGCCTTGTCGGACCCCGTCCCGAGCGCGAAGTCTTCATTGCAAAGCTCTCCGAGAAAATTCCGTTTTACGCCGAACGTCTGCTGGTGCCGCCGGGCATCACGGGCTGGGCGCAGGTCATGGCGCCGTACGCGGCCAGCATCGAGGATTCCCGCCGCAAACTGCAGTTCGATCTCTATTACATCAAGCACATGTCGTTCTTCCTCGACACCTACATTTTCATCAAGACCATCAAGACAATGGTCTTCGGCCGTGAACGCCACCGGTTGATCAACATCAGCCGCGCCACCAAGCCGAAGCGCGTCCAAGTCAAAACCGAAACGCTTCTCTACAATCCCCCCGAATCCCCCGACCTGACTGAACCCGAAGACAAGCGCCGCACCCAAAAACTCGGCTAGTTCTGTCCGCGGCGATATATCATTGGTTGACCTGTGCCCGCACTTGGTAAACGCACCTTACAAAACCTGTAGCCGCAGGCTTCAGCCTGCGCCGACTCCCCCGCGATTCACGCTCCCCTGAGTGTAGTTCGATTTCGCAGGTATTCAGTTCCCTTACCACCCCGCCACCCTCGCTTGCATTCCGCCGCTGTCTGCCTATTATGCTATTGGAGTAGCGTTACAGTGATAAAAACAAAAAGAAGCGCCTGGCCCGTCCCGATTATTCTTCTCCTGATTGCTGCTGGCTTTTCTGGGGTTCAGGCTCAGGATCTTGACGCGGGCTTTCAGAAGATCCATGCGCTTGAACAACAGGGCCGGAATGTTGATGCCGTTGAGGCGTGCTCAAGCCTGTTACAGCACAAGTTGGAAGCCAACGGTAGAGTAATGGTGATTCTCGAACGTGCAAGACTCGAAAGTCAGTTGAAGCGTTTTGGCGAGGCCCAGTTAGATGCACGCGAAGCAATGAACTTGCTCCCACAGTATCCCGGTTGCTATACGCTTCAGGGGATCGTTTTCGCAGACATGCGGAAATATCAAGATGCTGTGTCGAGCTTTT
>CAZAQZ010000388.1:0-3572 GCA_964487175.1 uncultured Verrucomicrobiota bacterium
CGCAAGTGGAACATTCGTCAGACCCGGCGATTTCGTCGTGTACCTTCATCTGATATTTCCCCTGGCGGCGGCCAATTTCCTGTTCTCGCGGCGCCGCTTCAACGAAAAAGCGGCGAGCGCCTTTGCCTGTGTGCTGATGGCCGCTGCGATGATGCTCTCATTTGCCTACACCCACTGGATCGGGTGGCTTGCCTCTGTGCTGGTGCTTGCCATCTATGTCATTCGTAGGAGTGATAAAAAGATTCGTTGGCTGCTGATTGGCTCCAGCGTGGTCGTCGTGGTGGTGACCGTTTCGATCATCACGGCGTATGCACTTCGGCACTCCACGACCAGCACGACCGATGAGGACAGCAAATCGCTGGATCAGGAGGTTCTTCAAGCGCTCCCTGACGAGCCGTCGGCGCCGTCGAAGCTGTCGGAAGCGCCACTGTCGCCGCCATGGAAGACAGCGATCCTCATGGGCCAGCGCAATCTGTGGATTGGCAACGGGCCCCGGATGTTCGAGTGGTTGTACCCGTTCTACCGCACGACGCAACGACAGCCGCAGACCGCAAACAACGAGTACCTGACGGTCTTCGCAGAATACGGATTGGTGGGGTGCTTGTTGTTCGCCTGGGTGATTTTCGCGTTCGTGCTGGCCGTCATTCAGATCCTCAACGTCCGCGCCGCCCGCTATTCGGCAGCAGCGTTGTCCAATCGCTACGCATTCGCGGTGGCCGGTTTGGCCGCATTCGCGGCTGCGCTTGTCGACGCGGCGTTGGGGTCGGGTGTGCGTGTTGGCGCCAATCTGTTTACACTCACGACGATCATGGCGACCGTGTTGACGTGCGGTGTGCATCACCACGGCGATGACGACGACGTGATCGATCACCCCGGCAAATACACAACGGTGCGATTGGCGGGCCCCAGCCGGTGGGTGATAGTGGGCGGTGTGACGATGCTCTTGCTGCTGCTCGGTTCGCGGCTGCGCGCCAGTTATCCTTCCTACCTGCTGATGCGGATGGCAGAACGTGAAAGGGCGGAACTTCACTGGACTGCCGCTGAAAAGCATTACCTTCAGGCGTGGCGGTTTGACCATCGCAGTTTCGAGGTGGCCAGGGGCCTTGGCAACCTCTATGCCGCGCATGCGACCTGGAGCGGTCGGCAGCGGGAAGCCCTGTCCGATCAAGCACTGAGTTGGTACGAGCGCGCCTTCACGTTGAACCCCTATGCGTATGGGGTTCTCATCAGGGAGGGGCGGATCTACGACGCGCTGGGCAAACGCGAGCAGGCGTTCGATTGTTATCAACGCGCCCTCCAGGCCGACCCGGACAATTCGTCCTATCATGCCCAGCTCGCCTTGCACTACCAGCGTTGGGGCGACGAAAAACAGGCCCTGGCTTCGTTTCATCGTGCCTATCAACTGGGCGGCTCCGATCCTCTTCCGGCCATCGAACTCAAACGACTCGGCAAAGCGGCCTCATGAGCCTCACAGCGCCAACCTTGCGCAAGCTGGCCGACATCGTCGGCGGCCCGAACCTGCTTGCCTCGCCCGAGCAACGCATTGCCTACAGCTACGACGCCACCGCCGCGCTTGCGCACCAGCCCGATGCCGTTGCGTTTGTCGAATCCGCCCAACAGATCGCCGGGGTTCTGAAACTGGCAAACGCCGAACACTTCAACATCGTCCCGCGTGGCTCGGGAACAAACCTCAGTGGCGGCTCCATTCCCTGCGACAACTGCGTCGTGCTGGTCACAGTCAAGATGGACAGGATCCTTGAGATCGACCCGCCCAACCTGACGATCCTCGTCGAACCCGGTGTGCTGACTTCCAGAATCGACGAAGCCGCCGGGGCACACGGTCTGTTTTATCCGCCCGACCCCGGCTCGATGAAAATATCGACCATCGGCGGCAACGTAGCCGAAAACTCGGGCGGCCTGCGCGGGCTCAAGTACGGTGTCACGCGCGATTACGTGCTCGGATTGGAGGTTGTCCTGCCCACTGGCGAGCTTCTCCGGTGCGGCACCAAATGCGTCAAAGACGTCGCCGGTTACTCCCTCAAAGATCTTTTCATCGGCAGCGAAGGCACGCTCGGCATTGTCACGGAGATTTTGTTGAAATTCGTGCCGCGCCCCCAGGCGCGCCAAACGATGCTCGCCACGTTCGACTCGATGGCTGACGCCGCCGAGACCGTCTCGGCGATCATTGCCGGTAGGATCATCCCTTGCACGCTGGAATTCCTCGACCGCACCACCATCCGGTGCGTGGAAGACTTCGCCAAAATCGGTCTGCCTCTCGATGTGGAAGCAATTCTGCTGATGGAAACCGACGGTCATCCCGCCGTCGTCGAGGAGGAAGCCGCGAAAATGATGGAATACGCGCGCACTCATCACGCACGCGACGTTCGACTCGCGCGCGATGCGGCGGAGGCCGAACAACTGACAACCGCCCGCCGCTCGGCGTTCAGCGCGTTGGCCCGCGTGGCGCCCACCACGATCTTGGAAGACGCCACCGTGCCCCGCAGTGAACTGGCCGCGATGATCACGTTCATTCAACGAACCGCCGAGAAATACAAATTGCGCATCGGCACATTCGGCCATTTTGGTGACGGGAACCTGCATCCGACGTTTCTCTGCGACGAACGCAACGCGGACGAAATCCACCGTGTCCACGAGGCCTTCCGGGAGATCTTCGAAAAGACCATCGCCCTTGGCGGCACCATTACCGGCGAACACGGTGTCGGCCTCGCCAAGAAGGACTTCCTGCCCCAATTCGCCGGCAAGACCGGCCTCGATGTCATGCGCGCCCTCAAGCGCACCCTCGACCCCCAGAACATCCTGAATCCGGGCAAAATCTTCGACTGAGCGCTCATTGCGGCAATCCTTGATGTCAACGCGCCAATCTGGTTTCATCAGGCTGGTTTGGCAGAACGATCGGTTGAACATCAACAGGAGAGTGGACTCATGATTACTGGAAGAGACATAATAGTCACGGTCGTCGCCGTGTGCGCCACGATCACCGCCGTGGCCCTGGCGCAGGGGCCCGGGAAACCGATCATGAAATCGTCGGTGTTCGACTGGGACAGTTTCAAGGTCGAAGCGAAGAACTTCGGCGCGATGCGTCAGTGTTTCTCGGCACGCACCGCCACGCTCGATCTGCTCGACTGTCACATCACCACACTCAATCCCGGCCAGGCGCCGCACGCTCCGCACCATCATCCGGAGGAAGAATTGCTCATCGTCAAGGAAGGCACGCTGGAGGTGATGCAGAATGGCGTGACGAACCACGCAAGCGCGGGCTCGATGATCTTCCAGGCTTCGAACGAGTTGCACGGCGTTCGAAACACCGGGCAGGTGCCCGTGACTTATTACGTGATCAAGTGGGTTTCCCCCGGCATGTTGAAGAACAGCGCGCCGTGATTCTGCGAGCCAACCGTGGAATCTGCGGGCAACCTCCTCCAACAACTCGATTACTCGGTATTGCAGCAGTGCATCCACTGCGGGCTGTGTCTTCCCACGTGTCCGACGTACGACGCCACCAAACACGAAACCAGCAGTCCGCGCGGACGCATCGCGTTGATGCGGGCGGTGGC
>CAZAQZ010000389.1:0-3571 GCA_964487175.1 uncultured Verrucomicrobiota bacterium
GTAGTAGACGATTGGACAAGCGCGATGGATCGAACGCGCAGGAGCGCGTCGCTCATCCCTGAGCGTTAGGCAGCATTACGCATCATGCGGAAAGTACTACGAATCGGAGCGATAGTTTGCTTGATGGTGGCGGGACTCATACTCAGGATGATTGTGTTTCTCGATATGTCGTTCACCAAAGGCGGCGGCGTCGTCATCAGCAAGCGTATGGAGACTTCCGGTTCGCTGACACAGTTTCGGCTCGACTGCGGACTGCAAGCCGGAGGCGAATACGATTCAGTTTATTCACGGCAATTTTACGAGGCTGCGAGGGTGGGTGATCATTTACAATTCCCACTGCATGGATACACGCGACTTGTGCGTGACAACAAGATCATCAGGCGTGAGTTTTCCGAGGAGTTGATTATTCCGGTCGTGTATTCGGTCATCGCCATTCTACCCAGTATTCTTTTCATGCCGGTTGAGCGCTTACGTTACCATCGGTTGCTTTATATTTTCGCAGGCGTGATTGAGGTCATGGTAATTGGTGTGACGGTATATTCGCTTTTCGCACCATGTTAGTGATGCTGCCTAACACCGTGCTGGAGCCAACGGCCACCGCCCCTTGAGTTTTGGATTGAGCGATGAAGATTGGATGTCATTATTGCATTCGGAGTCTGGCTGCCAGTGGCCGTGGTTCCGCTTTGGACGTTAGGGCGCCAAAAAAAAGGGGTCGGTCCCGATTATTGACACATTTGCCCGTTCATCCGGTTGCTCGCGTGACTCCTTAATCCCCTTTTCAGCCGGTCGGCGATTCGTTGCAAGGGCATTGTGGGAGGGGTGAGGACAGCGGGCGGGCGGCGAAACGGCCCGCGGTTAGCAACCGCGGCTGCAGCGGATCACGCCAACGACGCGGACGGCTGGGCCAGCCGTCCCTACCAACGACGTGGACGCCGGGTCGGGTGACCCGGCCTACAATCGGAGACGACCGAACGAATTCATCTTGACAAAGAGGTATGCTCACAGCATACTTTGATGCCGTAATATGAATGTAACGTGCATAGGATTGAGAGTCGAGGGGCCTCCGCCGTCGCAAGGCCTATGGCGGACACGCGGATACGGCGAAAATTGCCCATCCGGGAAGCTAGCGTAACCTAATGTAAGCTAATGTAAGTAAAAAAATTTATTTGAAATGGCTGAACCCGTGACAGAATGTCAAAAACCGCCCGCCAACAAACCCAGTGGGAGTCAATCGGGCCTAATCGTACCTAATCAGACCATAATTTTTTTCTGGAGAACCGGGAGTGGTCAAAAAGAGCCAAATGAAGGCGAATCAGTCGCTAACGACGACTTTGCCGTATCACCTTGCTGTAGCGGCGCTCTATGACCGCCGGTCGTTGGGAGTTTCTGGGGATTCGACGGTCATAGACCGCCGCTACAGTGTCGAAACTGATGCAACGCCAGCCACTTCCCTTCGTTTGACCAAATGGTGGGGGGGTGCTAAACTGCCGCCGCGAGAAACCATTATGGCAATCACAGTCACTATTCCAACAGCGTTGCGCCGGTTCGCTGACAATCAGGCTAGCGTGGAGGTCCAGGGCAAGACCGTCAGCGAAGTGCTGAACAACCTGACGACCGAGCACGCCCAGTTGCGCCAGCATCTGTATGATGGGGACGGCAAACTGCGCAATTTCGTGCGCGTTTACGTCAATGACGAGGACATCCGCGCCAAGGGCGATCACACACCCATCAATGACGGCGACGAGATCTCCATCGTGCCGTCCATCGCAGGCGGCAACCTGAACCGGATCGATCCGGTCGTCAAAGACCGCGTGAAACTCACCAACGAAGACATCAAACGCTATTCGCGTCACCTGATCCTGCCCGAAGTCGGCGTGGAGGGACAGGAACGGCTCAAGGCGGCGAAAGTGTTGCTCATCGGTTCGGGCGGACTCGGTTCTCCCCTCGCCCTCTATCTCACCGCGGCGGGCGTCGGCACCATCGGCATGGTCGAGTTCGACACGGTGGACTTCAGCAACCTGCAACGCCAGATCATCCATTTCACCGGCGACGTGGGCAAACCGAAGGTCCAGAGCGCCGGGGAAAAGATGAAGGCGATCAACCCCCACCTCAATTTCATTCCCTTCGAGACGAAGCTGACCAGCGAGAACGCGCTGGAGATCCTCAAGGACTACGACATCGTCGTGGACGGCACCGACAATTTCCCGACGCGCTATCTGGTCAATGACGCCTGCGTGATGTTGAAGAAACCGAATGTGTACGGTTCGATTTTCCGATGGGAAGGGATGGCCAGCGTGTTTGCGCCGCATCTGGGCGGACCGTGCTATCGTTGCTGGTATCCCGAACCACCACCGCCGGGGCTCGTCCCGAGTTGCGCTGAAGGCGGCGTGCTGGGCGTCATCTGCGGCATCATTGGCAACATCCAGGCCAACGAAGCCGTCAAACTCATCCTCGGCAAGGGCAAACCGCTCATGGGCCGGTTGCTGCGGTTCGATGCGATGGACATGAGCTTCCGCGAATACAAGATTCCCAAAGACCCGAACTGCCCCGTGTGCGGCAAGAACCCGACGATCACCAAATTGATCGATTACAACCAGTTCTGCGGCATTGGCCGCGGCGAAGACGAAGGTTCCTCAGGAGATTCCATCGTGGAAAAAGTGGAGACAGGACTCGGTCCGGACGACATCAGTGTCGAGACGCTCAAGAAGATGCGCGACGCGAAGCAGGATTTTGTGTTGGTGGACGTGCGCAATCCCGATGAGTTCGCGATCTGCACCATCGAAGGTTCGGTGAAGCTGCCGCTGCCTGATCTTCCGCAGCGATACCAGGAATTGCCCCAGGACAAGCTGATTGTCCTCCACTGCAAGTCCGGTGGGCGCAGCGGACGCGCGCTGAAGTTTCTTCGCAGCCAGGGTTATCCCAAACTCAAGAATGTCGCCGGCGGCATCAACGCCTGGGCCGAAAAGATCGATCCCGACATGCCGCAGTATTGAATAGCGCTTTCCAGCTTGAGCATAGTTGCATCTTCAATTATAGTAATTGGCAGTCATGAGCACCGTGGAAGAAATCGAAGCCGCAATCAGGAAACTGGCGGGCGGGGACATTTTCAAGCTCGGCGCCTGGTTTGATGAATACCGCGCGGATTTGTGGGATAAACAAATCGAAGAAGACGCAAAGGCAGGCCGCCTCGACAAGCTCGCCGCAGAAGCCAAAGCTGATTACCGCGCAGGCCGCACCCGACCGCTCCCGTGAGGAGTCAATCCGCGCCATCCGAGTCTCCATTTCAAAAGAGCCGGCCACGCATGACGAGTACGAGCGATTGTTGCGGTCGTAACCGCCAGCTCCGAGCCTTGTCCTCCCTTCTCGACAAGACATTGAAACACGCGCTATAAAGCATCGGTATGTTGATTCATCCAACAGCCATCATCAGTCCCAAGGCGGAATTGGATATGTCCGTCGCGGTGGGGCCGCATGCGATTATTGAGGAGCATGTGAAGATCGGCGCAGGATCGCGTGTTTGGGCGAATGCGTATATCACGGGGCATACGGAGATCGGGCGCGACAATCAGAT
>CAZAQZ010000390.1:0-276 GCA_964487175.1 uncultured Verrucomicrobiota bacterium
ATGAACTGGCCGAATGTGAAGACCTCGAAGGGGTATGAGCCCGCGGAAATTGATTCTTATGGCGGCACCTCCTATCGCCTAGACAAAATACCCAAACCTGCCGAATTTCTGTTGCTCGTCGACACCGATGGCTCCCGTTTCAGCGCGAGGTCTAGCGAGCTAAAGGGAATGGTGTCATCCATACTCGATCGACACGCCGGCGGGGTAAACATCCTGTGGGCGGATCAGCATGTAACGCTTGTCTCCTTTGATACAATTGCGGCGCAGTCCGCTCTA
>CAZAQZ010000390.1:286-3565 GCA_964487175.1 uncultured Verrucomicrobiota bacterium
GATCAGAACTCTTGGTTCCAAGCAAATTAGGAAACGCTCGTTCCAGCGCCGATGGACTTCGCTGCGGCTTCATCTCGGCAGCTACTGACGCACAACTCGATGAACGCACATGTTGGACAAAGAGCATGTTGCAATCTTTTGTTGCAATCTATCTGCTGAATTTCAGTGGCTTGAGGCAAACGCGAGCAAACGTCCAACTTGCAGGAAACCCCTGTGTCTATCGATTTTGTTTACTCCAGAGGGTGTGAGCAAAAATAAGCTAAAACTGCCGGTTTGAATCCGTAGACCAACGCTCTATCCAATTGAGCTATGGGCGCACAGTCAGGAAAACGACTCCACACTATACCCTGATTTCTCAAGGCGGGTCTAGCGGGATTTTTTACGGGGCCAGCGGGATGGCGTTGTCGCTCGCGACCTTCCGCACGGCGTCGACCGCGGTCTTGAATAGAGCCGGGCCGGTGAAGCCGGAGAATTGGCCGTGCGCGGCCAGATGCGGCTCGATGCTGAGGAAACCGCGGTAACCGCTTGCGTACGCATCCTTCAGGATTTCCCCGATATGTCCGTCACCTTGACCGGCGGGAACGATAGCGCCGGTCGCCAGCGCGACGTCTTTGATGTGGAAATGGATCGTGTAAGGTTTGAGCAGCCGCCAGCATTCGAGGGGATCTTCCATGGCCTGGAGAAAATTGGCGAAATCGAACGCGGCGCGGAATTGAGGTGACGGAACGCTTTGGTGAAGGTCGAGGCACTGACGGGCTTTTTCCCCGAAGATGGCGGCCTCGTTTTCGTGCAGGAGCACCAGTTTGCGACCCTTGACGTAATCGACCTTGCGTTGCATGCGCCGGATTACTTCGTCGCGGCCCTTCCTGACCAATTCGTCGTGCGTGCTGCCTTCGGCAGGATAGTAGCTGAAGATGCGCAGGAACGGTGCATTGAAAAACTCCGTCAGCTCCACCGCCACCTTGAATTTCTCGAAATGCGCATCGAATGGATCGTTCAGCTTCACCTTGCCGATGGGGGAGCCGATGCCAATCACGGTCAACCCGTTGTCGGCCAGCTTGCGTTTGATCTCGGCCCGCAGCGCCGGATCGAAATCGAGGACGTTTTTGCCCGCGACGCCGCGCAACTCGACATGCAGCACGCCGTTTTTTCGGCAATGCTCGATTTGCACGTTGAGGTCGGGTGAAATCTCGTCGGCGAAGACGGCCAGTTTCAGCATAAGTTGGCCTGAAGATAGTCGAAGCTCAGTTTCAGCGAGGCGAATGGGTCGCCGGGGCAGGTGTCCTGTTCGACGCAGAACCACTGGCAACCGGACGTTTCGGCCGTGGAAATGATTTTATGCCAGTTGAGGTTGCCATGGCCGACTTCGGCAAACACGACCTCATTCTTATTGTTAACGGCATAATCTTTCAGGTGCAGGATGGGCAGCCGCCCTTTCAATAGCGCACACCAATCGACAGGGTCGCCTCCCCCAAATTGAATCCAGTATGTGTCCGGCTCGGCCTGCAGGTAGCGGGGATCGGTTTCGGCGAACAAGACCTCCAGCACGGTGCGGCTTCCCACATGGCGAAATTCCATGTGATGATTGTGGTAACAAAGGACCAGCCCAGCGTCGTGCAACACCTTGCCGGAGGCGTTGAGCCGTGCCGCGAAGGACTTGACGTCGTCCAGCGTATCGAACCTGGTTTTGCCCGGCCACGGATACGCGGTGATGCTACACCCCAGCTTCCTGAGCTTGTCGACCACGCGCTGTGGTTCATTCAGGATCATCTCGCCATCTTCGTGCGTGGCACAGCACAGCAATCCTTCATCCTTGAGGATCTTTGCCAACTCCTCTTCGCCGATGGGACCAAGACCGCTGACCTGGACGGTTTGATAGCCGATGGACCTGACTTTTCGAAGAGAGGCGACGATGTCTTTCGGCGTCTTGAGAAAATCCCGGAGCGTGTAGAGCTGCGCGGCGATTTGGTTCGTCTTCATTTTCCAGATCTCGATTTGCTGATCAATTCCCGCAGAAGTACAGCATACTCGGCTGAATCCATCGGCAAATCAACCGTCTTGTTTTTGATTGACGAAAGAATCATGGCATTGGCCAGTTCCACGGAATGAATGCCTTCCTCAGCCGGGGCAATGAGCGGTTTGCCGTCGAGGATCGCCTCGACGAAGTTTTGCAGCACTTCGAGATGCTGTCCGCCATGGCCTTCGATCGGGATGCTGATCTCCGTTCGCGGCGGGGCATCGAAGCGTGTCGCGGTCGTCCGGCTGAACTCACTCATCGGCACCTCGTTCCTGGTGAATTTCAGGGAATCGTTTTCGTAAACGATCTTCCCGCGTTCAGAGGCGACTTCCAAACGATTTGTTCCCGGCGCGTCGCCCGTCGAGGTGATGAACACGGCCGTCGTGCCGTTGGGAAATTCCATATAAGCCGTGACATCGTCTTCCACTTCAATTTTGTGATAACGCCCGAAGCCGCAAAACGCGCGCACGCGCACCGGCATGCCAAACATCCATTGAAACAAGTCCAGGTTGTGGGGGCATTGATTGAGAAGGACGCCACCGCCTTCGCCCTCCCAGGTGGCGCGCCACGGGCTCCCTGTGTAATAGGCTTCGGATCGAAACCAGTCAGTGATGATCCAGTTGATGCGTCGAATTTCGCCGAGTTCGCCGCCGCGCGCCATTTCGCGGATCTTTTGGTAGAACGGATCAGTCCGCTGATTGAACATGATGGCGAAAATCTTGCCCGGGTTTGTATGGGCGGCAATTAAGCGTTCGCAGTCCGCCTTGTGAACCGAGAGAGGTTTCTCCACCAGCACATGGAGACGATGCTGCAAGGCGTCAATGCCGATGTCCGTGTGTGAATAATGAGGGGTGGTGATCAACACCGCGTCCACCAGCCCGGAGCGGATCAAATCCTCGAAGCGGCTAAAACTCTTGATTTGCGGGCATCGGGCCACGCGCTCGGCATGAGGATCGCACACGGCGCTTAACTCGGCGCGTGGCACCTTGCCGCTGAGCAGGCTCTCAGCGTGCGCCGTGCCCATGTTTCCCAATCCAACGATTCCAAACCGAACGTTCGTCACAAAAACCTTTCGACAGACCCCGACAAGTAAGTGTTGATGAGGTTGTCCTCTTAGGGTTAATTTCAACTCCCGTCAATGACAAAAGACCCCCTGCTTCTCGCGTTCGACATCGGCACATCGTCATCGCGGACGGCGCTGTTTGATTTGCGCGGCAAGCGCCTGATTCGGACAACGGCGCAGCAGGCATACAGCTTAATCC
>CAZAQZ010000391.1:0-3537 GCA_964487175.1 uncultured Verrucomicrobiota bacterium
ACCGACCCGATGGTGAAAGCCGTCCAGAAATTCAACAAGCAGCTTGCTCCCAACCCGAATCTGGAAACAATCATTCTCCCCATCTTTCGCGACAAACTCGACGGCCTGGCCATCGCGCGCGTGAAGGGCGGATGAAACCATCCGACCTTCCCATTATTGAAATCCGCGATGCGTTGATCGAGGCATTGCGCAAACAGCGGCGGCTGATTCTTACCGCGCCGACTGGGTCGGGCAAATCGACGCAGGTCCCGCAGATGCTGCTCGACGGTGGATTACTCAGCGACGGGCAGGTCGTGGTGTTGCAACCGCGCCGCCTGCCCACGCGCATGCTGGCCGCGTGGGTCGCGCAAGCCCGCCACGTCAAACTCGGCACCGAAGTCGGTTATCAGATCCGCCTCGACAACGTCACCTCTCCCACCACGCGTATCCGCTACGTGACCGAAGGCGTGCTGCTGCGGCAGATGTTGACTGATCCCGAGTTGAAGGGAATCAGTGCAATCCTCTTCGACGAATTTCACGAGCGGCATCTGTACGGCGATATCACGCTCGCGCGCGCGCTTCAAATTCAGGAATCCACACGCCCCGATCTGATCATCGTCGTCATGTCGGCGACGCTGGACGTGGCTGCCGTGGAGAAATATCTTAAACCCTGCGTCGTTCTCTCCTCACAAGGCCGCACCTATCCGGTCGGCATTGAGTATCTGGACAAACCTGTTGGCGATTTTCCCATCTGGGATGCCGCTGTCGATCAATTGCAACAAGCCGTCGGCCAACATTCCGAAGGCGACGCCTTGATCTTCATGCCCGGCGCGTATGAAATTGGCCGAACGGTGCAGGCCACGCGCGATGCGTTGGGACAGAATTTTATCGTGCTGCCGTTGCATGGCGACCTGCCCGTGAACGATCAGGACGCGGCGGTCGCCCGGTATGATCGGCGCAAAGTGATTGTCTCCACCAATGTTGCTGAGACATCCCTCACCATTGACGGCGTGCGCATCGTCATTGACAGCGGTCTGGCGCGCACGCCGCGCTTCGACCCGCATCGCGGGATCAACACCCTGCTCATCGAAAAAATCAGCCGCGCTTCCGCCGACCAGCGCGCCGGCCGTGCAGGCCGCACCGCGCCGGGCCATTGTTTCAGGCTGTGGACCGAGCGCGAACACGAGTCGCGGCCGCTTCAGGAACTTCCCGAAGTGAAACGCCTCGATCTCTCCGAGGTCGTGCTGACCTTGAAAGCCAGCGGTGTGGACGACGTGCGAGAATTCCGCTGGCTGGAAGCTCCCGACCCGCGCGCGTTGGACCGCGCCGAAATGTTGCTCAAGGATTTGGGCGCGCTGGACGCCGACACGGGCGCGATTACGGAACTGGGCCGGCGAATGCTGGCGTTTCCCGTTCACCCGCGCTATGCCCGGATGTTTCTCGCGGCGCAGGAATCCGGCTGCGTGCGCGCGATCTCATTGATCTCGGCGCTGACGCAGGGGCGAAGCCTGCTGATGCGCAACGAAGGCCGCCAGGTCGGCGATGCGCGCGATGAATTGTTCGGCAGCGAAGGCGATTCCGATTTGTTCGTGTTGATGCGCGCCTGGCGTTACGCCGACCGCAATGGCTACAATCTCGACCGCTGCCGCAAACTCGGCATTCACGCCCAGACCGCGCGACAGGTCGGCCCGTTGTTCGATCAATTCCTCAGAATCGCCGAATCGGAAGGGCTGGACGTCAGCGAAAAGCCCGCCTCATCCGATGCCATCCGGCGTTGTGTGCTGGTCGGTTTTTCCGATCACGTTGCCAAACGACTCGATGCCGGGACGTTGCGGTGCGAACTGGTGCACGGCAGGCGCGGCGTACTGGCGCGGGAGAGCGTCGTGAAATCGCCCCTGTTCGTTCCCGCCGAAGTCGCTGAAGTGCAGGGCAAGGAGTTGAACGTCCTCCTGAGTCTCGCGTCGGCGATCAAAGAGGAATGGCTGAAGGAACTGTTTCCCGGTGATTTCGAGGAGAGCAACGACGTCGTGTACGACTCGACGTTGCGACGCGTGTTTTTGGAGAAGCAAAAGAAGTTCCGCGACCTGGTCCTCGAATCCGAGCGCTCTGATTCACCACCGCTGGACGAGGCCGCAAGAATTTTGGTCCGCGAAATCACCGCAGGCCGTTGCGTATTAAAACACTGGGACGAATCAGTCGAGCAATGGATTATCCGGGTCAACTGTCTGCGACAATGGATGCCCGAGTTGGGGATTCCCGCAATCACGGCAGAAGATAAACTCACCCTGCTCCAACAAATTGCCCACGGCTCCTTCAGTTACAAAGAGATCAAGGACAAACCCGTCTGGCCCGTTGTGAAAGCATGGTTGTCCAGCCAGCAGCAAGCGTGGATTGAAGAATATGCGCCGGAACGAATCGAGCTACCCGCTGCGAAGACACAAGCGCAACCACGCCGCGCCAAGATCACTTACTCCACCGACGGTCCGCCGACCGTTTCCGCGCGCATTCAGGATTTGTACGGCGTGAAACAAGGGTTGTGGGTGGCCGATCGCCGCACCGCCATCCGCATCGAAGTCCTCGCCCCGAACAATCGCCCCGTCCAGGTCACCGACAACCTGGCCAACTTCTGGCGCGAGACCTACCCCAAGCTCAAACAGGAACTCCAGCGCAAGTATCCGAAGCACGAGTGGCGATGAGGTCCTTCGAACCGTAATTGCGATCGCGCCGGGACCTTGAAGGATTTCTTCGGCGGGGTCGGCAAGCATTCAGCGCCTCCGAATGACGTTGACATCACACTCAAAGAGCCTAAGATTGTGAAATCTTTCACAAAGTTTGGAGGGTAGCTTCGATGAAGCGGGAACTTTCTATTCGGTTGGCTGCGACTGCCTTGGTGTTCGTTATCAGCGCGGCTTTCAGCAATGCACAAGTCCAACTCAACATTCAACCAGGTGTTCAATTAAGCTGGCCCACGTCCACCAATACGACATACACGTATTATCTGCAATGCTCGCCCACCTCCGGCGGCACGTGGACCGATCTTGTCGCAGCGGTCGCCGGCGATGGAACGACGCACACAAACTTCGATCAGGTTCCAAGCGGCAGCCGGCAGTACCAGGAGTTGGAAATTGTTCCCGGCGCACCGGCGTCTTCCGCGAGCCCGACGAATGGAGGATTCGAATCCGGAACCGGAGCCGGCGCCAACAATTGGACTGTGGATACGGCGGCCGGCGGCCCTGTGTATGCGGTTCGCACCAACGACGACCCGCACAGCGGCTCGTTTGACTTCCAAGTCCATCTGGCCAGCACCGGTGCGGGCCCGGTCGTCCAGTTTAACCAAGCCGGAGTACCCGTGACGGGAGGAACCACCTACCCCTTCACCTTCTACGTCAATGCCCTGACCGGCAGCGCCGGAACTGTCCCGCAATGGCGAATTCTGTGGAATGCCGGAGGGGACACGGGTTACCAAACCTATACTCCCGGGAACAACGCCTACGCCTTGATCAGCACCTCCGTTACTGCTCCTGCCTCCGCGACATCGGCGACGATCTTCTTCCACTT
>CAZAQZ010000392.1:0-3523 GCA_964487175.1 uncultured Verrucomicrobiota bacterium
ACCTCCTGCGCCCAAGGCAGGCGCTCTAATCCAAGCTGAGCTACGCCCCGAATTTCATGAAAGTGTAAGGCAAACAGGGTAGTTAGGCAACCGCCAGTTTGACGACGACAAGTTTGCCAGCCTTCAGCACTTGGCCGGTCTTGACGGTCACACGGGCCTTGTCGTCGGTGACCTTCTGGCCATCGAGCGTGACGCCGCCTTGTTGGATGAGGCGGCGAATATCTCCGCGGCTCTTAAACCTGCCCGTCTTCTCAATGAGTTCGACGATCCAAATTTCACCCGGCACGGTAAGCGTCTCGGTGACGTCGGCATAATCTTTTTTTGAAAACTGTTTCTCAAATTCCTCGCGCGCCTGGTCGGCTGCGGCGTCGCCGTGATACTGCGCGACAATGGCGCAGGCCAGCGACTTCTTGGCCTCCATCGGGTGACCCTTCTTCAATTCGGCAATTTCCGAGGGGGATTTCCCCAGCAGGAGCGCGTACCACTTCCACATCATTTCATCGGTAATTGACATCACCTTGCCGAACATGTCCTTGGGGGATTCGGTGATGCCGATATAGTTGCCCTTGCTCTTGGACATCTTCTCGACGCCATCGAGGCCTTCCAGAATCGGCAAAATCATGACGATTTGGGGTTCCTGGCCCACGTCGCGCTGGAGATCGCGCCCGACGAGATTGTTGAAGAGCTGGTCGGCCCCAAGCTCAACATCGGCCTGGATCATGACCGAATCATGGCCCTGCATAAGGGGATAGAGGAATTCGTGAATGCCGATGGGAATGTCGGCTTCAAAGCGTTTCTCGAACGTGTCGCGCTCCAGCATACGCGCGACGGTCATGCGGCTGGCAAGTTTGAGCACGTCGGCAAAGCTCATGCCTGCCAGCCATTCGCTGTTGCGGCGGATTTCCAGTTTTTCGGGTGCCGTGTCGAGGATCTTGCCCGCCTGCTCGAAGTACGTCTTCGCGTTGCGGTCAATGTCGGCGGGGCTGAGCATCGGGCGGGTCTTGTTCTGGCCCGTGGGATCCCCGATGAGTGCGGTGTAATCGCCAATAATCAGCACGGCTTTGTGGCCAAGGTCCTGGAACTGGCGGAGTTTGCGTAACACGACACTGTGTCCAAGATGTAAATCCGGCGCCGTCGGATCGAGACCGAGTTTGACGCGGAGCGCACGTTTCTGCTCCAGCTTCTTCTTCAACTCGTCGCGAGTGACGACGTGATCGCAGCCCTGGCTGAGAATATCCAATTGTTCGTCGGCTGATTTCATCGCTGTATTCCCAAAAACAAACCCCGGCACATCGTGCCGGGGTTGCTTTTACAGGATTTAAACCAAAATGCCTACTGGTTTTTGTCTTCCTCGGCCTGCTCGAACGCGTGCTCCAGGTCCACGATCGCTTCGCCCGGCTTGAGCGCGTCCTCGAACATCTGCTTCTCGGCCTCGAGCTGGTCCATCGAATAGTTCGCCGCCTTGATGCTCAACCCAATGCGCCGCTCCTGCGGATCGATCTTGATCACGCGGGCGTTGACTTCGTCGCCCACCTTGAGCGTGTCCTTAATCTTCTCGATGCGCTGCTCGCTGATCTGCGATATGTGAACAAGACCTTCGAGTTTGTCGGGCAACTCGACGAACGCGCCAAAGCTGGTGAGCTTAACCACCTTGCCCTTGACGAGATCGCCCATGCGATAATGCTGCTCGATGCTCTTCCACGGATCGGCTTCGAGTTGTTTGATGCCCAGCGAAACGCGCTGGTTGGCCGCATCGACTTCCAGCACGACGGCGTCGACTTTCTGGCCCTTCTTGAGAATCTCGGCCGGATTGGTCACCTTGCGCGTCCACGACATGTCGGAAACGTGGACCATGCCATCGATGCCTTCCTCGATCTCGACAAACGCGCCGAAATTGGTCAGGTTGCGCACCTTGCCGCTGATCTGCGTGCCGGGCGGATATTTCTTCGGGACGAACGACCACGGGTTGGCCTCGAGCTGGCGAACGCCGAGGGAAATCTTCTGCTCCTCGCGTTTGATTTCCAGCACCTGCGTCTCGATTTCGTCGCCGGGTTTCAAAACGTCGGACGCGCGGGCCACTCGTTTGGTCCAGGACAACTCGGACACGTGGACCATTCCTTCCACGCCGTCTTCAAGCTGGACGAACGCGCCGTAGGGGACGACGCTGACGACCTTGCCCTTGACCTTGCTGCCCACGGGATATTTGAGTGCGATATCGTCCCACGGGTTGCGGTTCTTCTGCTTCAACCCGAGCGAGACGCGCTCCTTCTCTCGGTCCACTTCCAAAATCATGATCTCAATTTTCTCGCCGACCTTGACCATCTCGCTGGGATGATTGATGCGGCCCCAGCTCATGTCGGTGATGTGCAACAATCCATCGAGGCCGTCCAAATCAATGAACGCGCCGAAATCCGTGAGGTTCTTCACGATGCCTTCGCGAATCTGGCCGACCTGCATGTCGGACAACAAATTCTTGCGGCGGTCCTCGCGTTCCTGTTCGATCAGTTCGCGCCGCGACAGAACGATGTTCTTTCGTTCCTGGTTGATCTTGACGACTTTGAATCGGAAGGTCTTGCCAAGATATTCGTCCAGGTTGCGCGGGGGAATGACGTCGATTTGCGAGGCAGGCAGGAACGCTTCGACACCGATGTTCACGGTCAGGCCACCTTTGACCTTGGCGCGGACTTTGCCTTCGATCGTGCCGCCTTCACTGCAAATGCTGACAATGCGGTCCCAGTTTTTCTTTTGTTCGGCCTTGTCGTGGGACAGAACGACCATGCCGTCGTCGTCTTCGAGTTTCTCGAGCAACACTTCTACTTCATCGCCCACTTTCAGGGCATCGGGATCGTCGAATTCCCACCGGGGAATCATCCCTTCGGACTTGTAACCAATGTCCACCAACACCTCGTTGGGACGTACGTCTATGATCTTTCCCGTCACTAACATCCCCTCGGTGAATTCCTTCACCTCAGAGAAAAGCTTTTCCATCGGATTTACCATCTTGTGATTTTATCTCCTGCCTTTGGCTGGCCTCTGCTGCTAGGGCACGTCGCTTGAAAAGGCGAGTAAATATAGGGCCACACTCAGGGGGTTGGCAACACCTATTTTGACCCCCGAACCCCCGGTTTAGCGCCTGCCACAGGGGATTTACCATGAATACACGCGAATCCGGCAAGTCTGTCATTTATCGACCAGGTCACTTGGAGCGGCGGAGTCTCTCCCACCAACCGACCGCTGCCACACATCACCATGATCTTATGCCTGTCATGGAGGAGCAGGACAGGCGTGTAGGGGTTTTCCTTACAATCGCGTCAGGAGTTCCCTGACAACAGAATCCGGGTCTACCCGGACAGACAACGCAGCGGCCTTTGGCGTATGATTGTTTCAATGTGGGTTACAGGTTCGCACTGGTCGCGCGTCAAACGTCAAATGGCAACTCCCCAGCTAGGAATCTGCCGGCAATCTTTGAAAGGAGTGGATCTCAATGCCTCGTTATCAGATTCAGGACGTTGGTACATTGGCA
>CAZAQZ010000393.1:0-3505 GCA_964487175.1 uncultured Verrucomicrobiota bacterium
AAAGCTACCGAAGTGAATCCGGCCAGCAGCAGCGGCACGAGCAAATGGCGTGTGCCCATAAACCGACATTTCCCATATGACCTGCGGCCCGCGACCATCGCGGGCCATTCAGTTTCATTGATCGCATTTTATCCCTCCTGACACTGCAAGCAAACCCTTTTCTGGGCTACAGAGACGATGCCTTCGGCTCTGGATAACGACTTGGGGTCAGGTCTATTCATTATTCAATTGATGTTCTATCATCGGGGTTCGCTCTCTCCACGAGTCACAAATCCGGCGGGGGTCGTAGCTGCAAGGGCGAGTTCCGTTGGTCGGGGCGGCGATTCGGAGACGACGCCGACAGCCCCGGCGGTCGATTCCTGCCAGGCACTGACGCGGACACGCCGACACATGAAGTGTCGGGCTTGGATCTTAACGGTTACTGCACCAGCCGCACGCGGTAGAAGCGGGTGGGACGGTTGGTCGCGCCGCCGGGGTCGATGTACGCATTGGTCTGGTCGCCGGAACCGCCGATGATGAAGGTCGCCAGATCGGTGAAATTGGTCGCATAGCCGCCGCCTGCGGCGCCGTTGGTGGCTTGAACGGCGTTGGTCTTGCCGCCGGCGGTCGTCCAGGTGATCTGCAGGTTGTTCCCTTGCGGGAGAAGGGAAATGATCCGAAGCGCTGAGCCGCTCTTGAGCGGATTGGTGCCGGCGAGATACTCCTGCAGGTTGGAGAAACCATCGCCGTCAGGGTCGGCATTGGCGTTGTTGACTCCGTTGGTGGACAGCGGGTCGAGACCGTACTGCTGCTTCCAGCTGTTGGGAATGCCGTCGCCGGTGGCGCTGAGGTTCGGAGCGAGCACGAGATTGCTGACGATCAACGTGCCGCCATTGTGATAGAACAGCGCGCAGCTATTGGTGATGATCAGCGTGTCGACCTGCAGCGTGCCGCTGTTGAGGTTGATTTGTCCGCTGCTGAGTTTCAGAACCGCGGTGTGCGTCGAGTTGGTGACATACAGGCTGCCGCCCTCTATCGTGACGGTTCCCGAGGCGTCACCGCCGCAGTTGCCAACGACCAGGCTCGACTGCACCGTCCAGTTGCCGGATGGGACGGCCAGCGAGCCTTGCCCGCCGGAGTTCAGGCCCACAACCAGGTTCCCCACCAGGAATGTGCCGCTGGAAAGTGTCATCCGGCCAATCCCGGTATTGCCGATATTCACGGCCGCATTCGTCGCGACAAGCTGTCCGCCTGACACGGTCAACGTTCCCGGGCCATTGCCGTTGCCGAGGTCGATGGCTTGCGCCAGAACCAAACCATTCGAAATCGTCATCGCGCCACCGCTCCAAATGTCCATCTCCCCGTTGGTCATGATGAGTTGCCCCCCGTTAATCCACACAGCCCCCAGGTTGTCGAACACGGTCGCACTGACCGGATTTGCCAAATCGATCGAGCCGCCGGACAATTCGAGCGTGCCGCCCGTCAAATCAATGTAAAACGCCTGTAGCGTACCGTTGGAAACAGACAGCAGGCCCGAGATGTACATTGCATTATTCGGGCAGGACTCGCCGCACCAGGAATCGATCAACTGGCCACCGGTGACCCAGATGGTCCCTGTCTCGGCAACGATCACGGTCGGGCTGATGTTGACGCTGCCACCGGCCACCGTCAACGTACCGCCCGGGCCTACCACGAGAGACCCTATACCTGAGGCCGCACCGGTTGAAACGATCATCTGGCCAGAACCGCCCGCCGGGGGACTCATTGTGATCGTTCCGTCGTTCAACTGAAGCTGACCGCCATCGATGGTCAATGTACCTTGTGATCCAGGGTTCTGTCCGACAACAACATAACTGGCATAGGCGCCACTGACCGATAGAGTGCCGCCCGACACGGTGCACTGACCAGCACCGTTAAGGCCCACTGTAAAAGTTGCCGTGCCGTCATTGGCGTTCAACGTCAACGAGCCTCCCGATAGTGACAACGCGCCGTTTGCCCCGCCAGAATACCCAAGAGTCAAATTGTTGGTACCCCCTTCAATAGTGAACTGCCCCCCGCTCACTGTCAGCGCGCCCTCCGAACCCGACTGATTGCCAACGATGACATTGGACGACATCAAGCTCGATCCGGTGGTAATCGCGAGTTGTCCGCTCCCGGCATTGCCCACGATGACAGACACGGCGTTGGTCGTGCTGAAGGACGATCCGAGCGGGCCGCCAACCGTGAGGCTGCCGTCGTCGATCAGGCTGGCGGACCCCGGCTTCATCACGAGTTCCGAATTGGCGATTTCCACCACGCCTTGGGCTCCAATCGTCAAACTGGTCACTTGGAGTGGCGTGAATGTAGCGTTGGTGACGATCAGGTAATTGGGGAAACCCGGCGCGCTCACGGTCAAATTCTGGATGTTCAGCGATCCGGGAGCGGAGCTGACTGTCGTAGCGTCGATGGTCACCGATTTTCCCAAGTCGAACATCGCCACGCCGTTGGTGATGAAAATGGCGGATTGCGTGTTTGTCGGCACAACGCCCAGCGACCAATCCGCTGCCGTTTCCCATTTGCCGCTGACGTCGATGATCCAACTGTTGACCGCCGCACGCATGGAGGACGGAACCGAAAGCGCGACGGCGGCGGCGAGGGCGAAGACGAACAGAAAGCGGCTGTGGGAGATGACGATGGCCTTCGAGGAACCTCTCCCCGTTGCGTCAACCTGAAGTGTTGACCTGCCTATGCAGCTTGAACGGACGCGACACCACCTTCCAAGATCAGGAAAGTCAAGGAAGAGACAACGCAAACCGGACGCCAGCCTCGACCCGTCACCTGTGTCAAAGTAGACCAGAGAATGACTTAGATGTCCAGCAAACACTGGCGTTCCAGCTCGCCGGGACTGGCGATGCTGACCTGCACCCGTCGGCTGATGTTGTCCGCAGCATCGCCATCGTTGCTTAAGCCGTTCGGTCAGGGACCAATCTCAACATGGGGATTTTAGATTACCGATTTCCGAATTTGGATTCAGGGGGGGCGGGGCGGCTAAGCGCTGGCTACGGTGTCATGATGGACGTGCAGGTTCCTGGGATAGTGAATGGTTTCACTTGCAATCTTCGGCGCGCGATGTAGTCTCCAAGCGGGTATGAGGTCAGAGGCGTAAGATCGTGCCTGGGAATCAATGTTCCGAACCAAACCAGCCAAACAAAAGGGGTCAACATGAAACTGAAAACCAAGATCATTGCAGGCACTGCCGTGCTGGCATTTTTAACGATTACCGCGGGCAGGCTTCAGGCGGACGTGACAAACATCGTTTCAATCACCGCGACTGCCCAGTTACAAGGTGGCACCAACGACAATGGCACGGTCACGACGCTTGCGGCACCGAGCAAACACAGTATTACCACGAAAGCAGTCCTTGCGTGGCTGGCGGTGGATGAAAATGCGGAAGACAATTATTCCACCAACAGCTTTCCCAGCGGCGCGCAATTAGCGGTCATCAGTGGTGATTTTATGGTGTTGGATAAGAACCACAATGTTCTGG
>CAZAQZ010000394.1:0-3488 GCA_964487175.1 uncultured Verrucomicrobiota bacterium
GGGCCGGCCGACAAAAATCGAAGGCAACCCCAGCCATCCCGCCAGCCTGGGCGCGACCGACGCGTATGCGCAGGCGTCGCTCCTCACGCTGTACGATCCGGACCGCTCCCAGGTGGTCATGAACGCCGGCGAGATCAGTACCTGGTCCGCATTGTACAGCGCCCTCGACGGGGAGATGCAAAAGCAACGTGGCAAGACGGGCGTAGGGTTGCGCATCCTGACGGAGACAATCACCTCGCCCACAATGGCATTTCAGCTGCAGTCGCTTCTTGAAAAGTTTCCGCAGGCAAAATGGCATCAATATGAACCACTCGCCCGTGACCATGTGCACGCGGGTGCGCGACTCGCTTTTGGCGAAGACGTGGAAACGCACTATCGATTCAATCTGGCCGAAGTGATCGTTTCGTTCGATGCGGATTTTCTGTTCGATGTGCCCGGTCACGTCCGATACACGCGCGACTTTGCGGACAAACGCCGGGTCCGGGTGGGGCAGGCGAAAATGAATCGCCTCTACGTCGCCGAACCAACGGCCACGACGACGGGGTCGATGGCGGATCATCGGGTCCCGGCATCCTCCGCACAAATCGAGGAATTCGTACACGTGCTCGCACATGAATTGGGAATATCGAGCGACGAGCCGCCGAAGATCAATGAGCGCAACGAGAAATGGATCAAGGCGGTCGCCGGCGATCTTCAACGACATGGTGGCGCGGGCATCGTATTGGCAGGCGATGGCCAGCCGCCCCTTGTGCATGCCATGGTTCATGCCATCAATCGCGCGCTCGGCAACGTTGACAAAACCGTCGTCTATACCGAACCGGTGGCAGCGCGTCCGGAAGACCAGTTGCAGTCGATACAGACACTCGTCACAGACATGAATGCGGGCGCGGTCGACTTTATGGTGATTCTCGGCGGGAATCCGGTTTACAACGCACCCACCGACCTCCGTTTCGCTGACGCGCTGTCGAAGGTGGCGCTTCGCATGCGTCTCGGTCTGTACGACGATGAGACCTCGCAGTTGTGTCACTGGCATATCCCCGAGGCGCATTTTTTGGAATCCTGGGGCGATGCGCGCGCGTTTGACGGGACGGTCACCGTCCAGCAACCGTTGATCGCGCCGCTCTACGGCGGCAAGTCCGCACATGAATTGCTCGCCACCCTGACCGGGCAGCTCGACCGCAACAGCCACGATATTGTCCGAGAGTATTGGAGGGCTCACGGCCTGGCGGACGACAATCTCTGGCATGCGGCACTCAACGACGGCGTGGTTCCTGACACTGCGTTTTCTGCCAAAGCTGTGTCGTTTCGGAGGTTTGAAGAACAATCACCGCCAGGGACTGCATCCGCGTCGATGCTTGAAATCCTCTTTCGTCCCGATGCCACCGTTGGGGATGGACGCTTTGCCAATAATGGATGGTTGCAGGAATTGCCGAAACCGATGACACGGTTGACGTGGGACAATGCCGCGCTCGTAAGTCCAAAGACAGCGGAGCAACTGGGTGTGGTTTCGGAAGACCTGGTCGAGTTGCGATTCCGAGGGCGGACGGTGCGTGCGCCGGTCTGGATTGTGCCTGGACAAGCGGACAACGTGGTTGTTGTGCCGTTGGGCTATGGCCGTACGCGCGCAGGACATGTGGGAACCGGAGCGGGATTCGACGCGTATGCGATTCGTCCATCC
Source organism: uncultured Verrucomicrobiota bacterium (assembly GCA_964487175.1). Classification (GTDB taxonomy): domain Bacteria; phylum Verrucomicrobiota; class Verrucomicrobiia; order Palsa-1439; family Palsa-1439; genus CAWFPN01. The sequence goes on from CAZAQZ010000394.1 coordinate 1,679, forward strand.
GACGCCCCATGGTTTGCGAACGGATTGGAAGTTCACAAGACCGGCGACCGATACGCACTGGCCTGCACGCAGCATCACCAGTCCATGGAAGGACGGGACTTGGTGCGGGCGGGGACGCTGGATGAATTCATCAAGAATCCGGTATTCGCTCACAACGAAATCGACCAGCCATCGTTGTATCCCGGTTACAAATATGAAGGCTACGCCTGGGGCATGTCGATCGACCTGACAGCCTGCGTGGGATGCAGCGCGTGCGTCGTCGCCTGCCAATCCGAGAACAACATCCCCATTGTGGGCAAGGACCAAGTCTCGCGCGGACGCGAGATGCACTGGATCCGCATCGACCGTTATTTCAAGGGTGGACTGGACGACCCGGAGATTTATTTCGAACCGGTCCCCTGCATGCATTGCGAAAACGCACCGTGCGAGGTGGTCTGTCCTGTCGGCGCGACGGTCCATAGCGACGAAGGCTTGAACCAGATGGTGTACAACCGTTGTGTCGGCACGCGCTACTGTTCGAACAATTGTCCGTACAAGGTGCGCCGGTTCAATTTTTACCAATTCTCCGATTTGAAGACGCCCAGCTTGAAACTGATGCGCAATCCGGACGTCACCGTGCGCAATCGCGGCGTCATGGAAAAATGCACCTACTGCGTGCAACGGATCAATGCCGCGAAGATCACCGCGGAAAATCAAAACCGCACCGTCCGCGACGGGGAGATTGTGCCCGCGTGCGCCCAGGCGTGTCCCGCGCAGGCAATCGTGTTCGGCGACATCAATGATCCGAACAGCCGCGTGACAAAATTGAAAGCCGAACCACTCAACTACGGTTTGCTGGTCGAATTGAACACGAGGCCGCGCACAACCTATCTGGCGCGCGTTCGCAATCCGAACCCGGAGATTGCCACCTAATTGCCTGAGGACCCCAAAACGAAGGCCGCATCGCACGACTCACCCGCGCTAACGCCGGTAGTCGCTCCGGGATACACCTATGCGACGGTCACGGAGAAGATCAGTTCCATCGTTCTGACAAAACGCACGCCGCCCAGTTGGATCATCGGTTTTAGTGTTTCCTTCATCCTGGTCATGATCCTGATGTTTGCCATCGCCTACCTGCTCGTGCGCGGTGTCGGGATCTGGGGGATCAATGTGCCGGTGGCGTGGGGATTTGCGATCGTGAATTTTGTGTGGTGGATCGGAATTGGCCATGCGGGCACGCTGATTTCGGCGTTTCTATTGTTGTTTCGGCAGGACTGGCGTACATCAATCAACCGATTCGCCGAAGCGATGACCCTGTTCGCGGTGTCGTGCGCCGGTCTGTTTCCGCTGCTGCATTTGGGACGGCCATGGGTCTTCTATTGGCTGTTCCCGTATCCCGACACGATGAAACTCTGGCCGCAATGGCGCAGCCCGCTGGTCTGGGACGTGTTCGCCGTGTCCACCTACGCCACGGTTTCGTTCCTGTTCTGGTACGTGGGACTGATCCCCGATCTGGCGAGCATGCGCGACCGGGCGCGCAATCGGTTCGTGCGCGCGTTGTACGGTTTTTTTGCGATGGGCTGGCGCGGCGCGGCGCGACACTGGCACCGGTACAAGATCGCGTATCTATTGCTGGCCGGCCTGGCCACGCCGCTGGTGGTGTCCGTCCACTCGGTGGTGAGTTTCGATTTCACAATTGCGATTGTGCCGGGTTGGCACAGCACGATTTTCCCGCCCTATTTTGTGGCAGGCGCGATTTTCTCCGGGTTTGCGATGGTGATGACGCTGGCCATCCCGATCCGCAAACTCTACGGGCTGGAGGATTTCATTA
>CAZAQZ010000395.1:0-3487 GCA_964487175.1 uncultured Verrucomicrobiota bacterium
TTTGGTGGTTGAATTGAATCGCGCCTACCCATTTGGTCCCAAACGCGCGTGACAATTGCATCCCGACGAGAACGATATCGGCCCGTTCCGGCTGGCCGATAATCTGCGCGCCAACATCTTCCAAATGCTGCCAGCTTACCTGGGGTTGCAACGTGAGATCGGCGCTGAGCTTGTGGACGATGTTCAGGTTCATCCCGGTGCTCTGCGTGGCGTTGGAATTCTTCAACACCGCGGTGACGCCGGGCGTGCGGTAGAACGAGAGGCTGTAGGTCGTATTCGGCCGGAAGGGATGGGTGTAATTGAGTGCCAGCGTCGAAATGACGCCATCCAGATTGCTGGGCGGAAGAACGTTCGGGTTAAAAATCCCGCCAAAGATTCCCGTGCCGGCCCCTGGCAGGGTGACAGCGTCAAAGTGATCGTGCGCAAACCCGATGCTGACTGTCCCGTTGAGGCTCGGCGTGATCACGCCAGCGATTCCCACTTCTGACGAATAATAGGTCACCTGCTGGCGCACCGGGTCGTCGGGGTACACCAGCCCGTACGAGTTGCGCAGGAAAATCGACACGTTCTCGCGCAGGTACCAGGCCGGTGTGATCGAAACCTGGTAGTCCGTCTCCGCGAGGTCGATGTCGTCGGGCGCCCAGATGTCCGTCCGCTGTCCGGCCAGCGTCATGGAAAAGCGTCCGAACTGCCGCGTGGCGCTGAGCAAGGCGACGTTGTTGTATTCCGGGATCGTCGTACGGTTAAAGCCGGCGGCCGTTTCCAGTGGCGAGTTTTGGAACGAGAAGTTATCGCTGAGCTGGACTGACCAATCCTGAAAGTACATCGGCAGCAACACGGACGCCGTGATCGGCGAGGTGAATGTCGATACGCTCCTGCCGGTGAGGGACAACTTGTAGGTGTACGCCAGACCCAATTGAGTCGATGCCTTTTGTCCGCCCGGCAGGCTGATCGGCAACGTGACCGTCCCGTTCAGGAACGGACCCATCAGAAGAAAATAATCGGTCTGGGGGTGGTTCTGACTGGTGTTGACGTTGTCGTCGTACTCGAATCCCGTGGTCAGGCCGGCGGTCATGAGGAAGGGACCCCAATTGATGTTGTCGGCCTCGGCGGCGCGTGCGCCAGCCTGGACTAGGGCGATCAGGAGACAGAGCTTGAAGCCGATGCCCGCTTTATGTTGGCGTCTCATCCCACGTCACCGTTGCGTCGAACAACGCGCGATCTCCTGTTTCTCCTGCCTTTGAAAGCGACAATGCCACCGGATGTTATCGGCGGCCATTTCGCTTGTACATGATAAATGAACCCCGCCCGTCGGGCCGCTTGAGCATGATGGCGCTGGGTTGCAGGCTGGCTACGGCACCACGACTGGTTGAACACGCAACGGGGGCCCGACTGTCTGGATTGTTGCCCGGGTCAGGATCCCCGTCGTGCCTCCAATATCCGTCGGGCGAGCATCGATCAAGATCCCTTCAACATTGGCCTGTAACTAGACCGGCGCGCCCCGGATCACGCCTCCTCGCCCCGCCAGTTTCAAATAACCACCCTGCCAGACCGTACTGAGCGCGGGCATGGGGATATCGGCGGTAAACACAAAGTTCGTTCCATCGGAAAGGACAATTCCCGACGTGGAGGTCCCGATATTAGTCACGCTCTGCCGGGCAGCCGTGTCAAAAACCGAAAGTGACACCGAAATGCTGTTGCTGCCTTGCAGGCTCGCACTGAGGGCGAGGATTTCGTTGGTGACGCTTGTACCCAACACCATCCGCAGGAAGGCAGGCGTGCTGAATCCCGCCGATTCTTGACGCGGATTCAGGTTCGCGTCGAACTGCTGGATACTCAACGAGCCTGAGAAGTTGGCCTTCCAAATCACGTTCGAGATTTGCGCGCGCGCCACCGGGGCTGTCATCAGGATACCCAACACCAATAACCCGGCCCCTGCCCGCGTGAGGCTCCGCAACTTCCATTGTTGTGAAATAAAATTCATGTCTAGGGTGTGATTTTAATAGGGTTACCCGACCCTTTCACGGCGCCGCCGAGGATCACAATCGTCTGAGAACTCACCGGCACGTATTCCACGTCCACATCCACATTCGTGCCGGCCGCGATGCTGAACGGCGTCGACGGAGCGGATACTTTGAAATTGCCGTTGCCGAACACGTCCACCAAATCAACCGTGCAATTGGTGTTACCCGAGTTGGAGATTGTCACCGTCAATGTGTTCGTCGTGCCGAGGGCGACCGAACCGAATCCGAGCGATGACTGACTGAAGTTCAGGTTGCACTGCAATCCCGTGCCGGCCAGGCTGACCGTAAGGTCAGGCGTCACCGCGCCGGCGCTGACGATACTCAGCGTCCCGGAGTCGGCGCCCTGGTGCGTTGCTGTGTACACCACCGCCACCTGCTCCACCGCGCCCGGGCTCAGCGGGACGTCCGAAGTCGTCACGCTTGGGTCGAGCGTAAAATTGGCGTTGCCGGCGGTGATGCCGATCGAATTGATCGTGGCCCTGACCGCCGAGGCGTTGCTCACCGTGACGCTCAACGTGCTGTTCGAGCCAACGGGAATCCCGCCGAAGTTCAACGCGTTGGTGGTGACCACCAGCAACGGCTGTGACCCCGATCCCGTCAACGAGACCGCGATCACCGGGTTGGTCGGATCATCGCTCGATATGAACAGCGTGCCCGTGTCAGTTGTCACGGCCGTCGGAGAATACGCCACGGTCACCAGTACATTACTGTCTGAATTCACATTCACGGGGAACGGTAGCGGCGGCGCCAACAGGCTGAATGCGGAACTGCCGGTCAGCGTCAGCGCAGTGATTGTGCAATCGTTCGAGCCCGTGTTGCTGATTGCCACCGTCAGCGTGTTCGACTGGCCAAGGCCCACTACTCCAAACGCCAGATTGTTGGTGCTCACGTTCATCGTGCAATCGAACGTCGGATCCACGCCGGTGCCAACCAGCCCCAGCGCGTTGGTCGTGACAGGATTATCTTGCACCACAAACAGCGTGTCGTTGGTTACTCCATCGGCCACCGGTGCGAAGTCAACCACCACGTTGGTCGAACCGCCCGGAGGGATGACAATCGGGGGTGTGGCGCTGGTGATATTCGTGAACACGCTGTTGGTGCTGATGATCAGCGCCGTAATGGTGAGATTCGTAACACCGGTGTTGGTGATCGTGATTGTCTCCGTGCGATTCGTGCCGAGAGCAACCGCACCAAAATCCGTGTTCGTCGGCGCAAAACCGGCGCTGGACTGCGGCAGGCTGCTGGAACCTGACACGCTTACCAGCGTCAGCGGATTCGGCCCGGACGATCCGATTTCCAACGTGCCGGTTTGCGGATTATTGTTCGTCGTCGTGGGCGTGTAGGTAACGCTGATCACCTGCGACGTGCCGGGAGCGACCTCGAATGATGGCGCCGGAACCGTGACGACGAAACTCGTGCTGGTGGTCACCAGCGTCACCGCGTCCACCGTACAGGTCGCGCTG
>CAZAQZ010000396.1:0-3478 GCA_964487175.1 uncultured Verrucomicrobiota bacterium
CGCGCGCGTTGCGACCGCGCAACTCCATATATTTCTGCAATGTCTCAATAGCGGGGCCGCCCAGCGGTGCAAGCCGCTCCTTCTTCCCTTTGCCGCGGACGCGGACCACTTCGCCGAGCATATCGATATCGTCATCGTTGAGTTGGACGAGTTCGTGGATGCGAAGCCCGCCGCTGTAAAACGTTTCCAAAATCGCCTTGTCGCGCCACGCAGCCAGGTCGTTGGAGGGCGCGCGGCTTATTGGCGCGTTCAGTAATGATTCAATCTGTTGGATCGTCAGGAATTTCGGCAGCTTGCGGTTCTTCTTCGGCAGCGTCAGGCCGACGACCGGATTTTGTTTAATCTGCTCGGTCCGCACCAGCCATTTGCAGAAACTGCGCAAGGCGGACATCTTCAAATGAATCGTCGCGCGGTCGTAACCGCGTTCGCTCAGATGGACGAGGTAGCCGCGCAGATGAAAGGGATCGAGCCGCGTCCAGTCGCAGGCTTGCTTGTGTTTGTCGGCGAACCAGGCGCGGAAGTAATCGATGTCGGCGCTGTAGTTGCGGATGGTCAGCGGGGAAGCGTCGCGCTCGGCGCGCAGATAATTCAGGAACTGCTCGACCAGCGCGTCGGTTACGCGGCGGCCGGGGCCAGTTTTTTGATGTTTTTGCACTTCGGATAGGCGGAGCAGCCGAGAAATTCGCCGAACCGGCCGCGACGTTTTGCCATCGGCGCGCCGCACTTCTCGCATTTCTCGTCGGTCAGTATCGGAATTTCCTTGGGCGGCGGTGGCGGCGCGAGATGCTTGAGTTCATCGGGCAGCGGCTTCGCGTTGCGGCATTTGGGATAACCGGAACAGGCCAGGAACGGGCCGCGGCGGCTGTTGCGGATGACCATCGGCGAACTGCACTTCTCGCACTTGATCTCCGTCTCGACCTGCTTCGGCTTCTCGACGATGACAATCTTGCCCTGCTCATCGCGCTGGAACGATTTGGCGTTCCTGCATTTTGGGTAACCGGAACAGGCGAGAAATTCGCCGCTCTTGCCGTTCTTGATGACCATCGGTTCGCCGCACTTCTCGCACTTGGCGCCCGTGTCTTCCTTCTCGACGGGCTGGATGGAACCGTCCTCCTTGCGGATGAAATTCTGCGTGTTCTTGCACTTGGGATACGTCGAGCAGGCCAGGAATTCGCCGTTCCTGCCCGGCCGCATGACCATCATTTCGCCGCAAAGCTTGCACTTGATGTCTGTCGGAATCGGTTTCGGGCGGACGTCTTCCATGTTCTCGGTGGCGGCCTTGAGGGTGGGCTCGAAATCCTTGTAGAAATCGCCGAGCATCTTATGCCATTCGACCTTGCCCTCTTCGATTTCGTCGAGCAAATCCTCCATGTGCGCGGTGAACTTGTAATCGAGCAACCGTTCAAAATGTTTCACCAGCATGTCCGTGGTGATCTCGCCCAATTGCGTCGGTGTGAGGCGTCCCTTGTCTTTGAGCACGTAATGGCGCTTGATCACCGTGGCGATCGTGGGCGCATAGGTGCTGGGTCGGCCAATGCCGAGTTCTTCCAGCGCCTTGACCAGCGTGGCCTCGCTGTAGCGGGGCGGCGGCTCGGTGAAATGTTGTCCGGGAAGCAGCTTGATGAGATGCAGCTTCTCGTTCTCTGTCAACGGCGGCAGCTTCTTGTTCTCTTCTTCGTCGGAAGGTTTCTCGTGTTCCGCCTTCTTTTCGGCTTCCTCTTCGACGCCATAAATCTTCAGCCAGCCCGCAAACACCACTTCCGTCGCCGTCGCGCGGAACAGAAACGTCTTGTCGTCGCGCCGTGCATCAATGTCAACGCTCGTGACCTTCATCTCCGCCGGCGTCATCTGGCTCGCGACGAAGCGTTCCCAGATCAGCTTGTAGAGTCGAAATTGATCGTGATCGAGATAGGAGCGGACGCTGTCAGGCGTGCGGCGAACGGATGTCGGGCGGACTGCTTCGTGAGCGCCCTGCGAGTCTTTCTTCGACTTGAACACGTTCGGCGTCTCGGGCGCGTAATCATTGCCGATGGTCTCGCGGATAAACGCCAGCGCCTCGGCCTGCGCTTCCTTGGAGACATTGAACGAATCAGTACGCATGTAGGTGATCAAACCGACCGAGCCATCTTCGCCGACGTCCATGCCTTCATATAATTGCTGGGCGACCATCATCGTCTTCGATGTGCCCATGCCCAGGGCCTTGGAGGCCGATTGCTGCAGGGTGCTCGTCGTGAACGGGGGCGGCGCGCTGCGCTTCTTCGGTTTTATGTCAATTTTGGCGACCTTGTACTCCGCGCCCTCGAGGTCGGCCAGGATCGTGTCCGCCTGTTCCTTGCTGCCGATAATCATGACGTCGGGCTTGGGTTCGCCGTTGGGAGCTTTGATCTTCTTGTCGCCGACCTGGATCAGGCGCGCCAGGAAGGGGTCCTTCGGATCAACCAGCTTTTGCAGTTCCGCCTCGACCGACCAGTATTCCTGTGGTTTGAATGCGCGGATTTCGCGCTCGCGTTCAACGACGAGCCGGACGGCGACGGATTGCACACGGCCAGCGCTCAGCCCGCGCGCCACCCGCTTGTTCAGCAACGGTGAAATCTTGTACCCGACGATGCGATCGAGGATGCGGCGGGCCTGCTGCGAGTCCACCAATTGCATGTCCACCTGGCCGGGATGATCGAAGGCGGCGCGGATAGCGTTCTTGGTGATTTCGTTGAATTGGACGCGGAAGAATTCGGGGCCGTCCTTCTTGCTCTTGAGCAACTCCTGCAGATGCCAGGCGATGGCTTCGCCTTCGCGGTCGGGGTCAGTCGCCAGATAGACCTGCTCGGCTCCGCTGGCGATGCCTTGCAGTTCGGTGATGAGCGTTTTGCGTTTTGTGGTGACCTGATACGTCGGTTTGAAATTCTTGTCGATCTCGACGCCAAACTTGCGCTCCGGCAGGTCGCGGACATGCCCCATTGAGGCCTTCACACTGTAGCCGTTGCCCAGATACTTGTTGATCGTCTTGGCTTTTGCCGGTGACTCAACGATGACGAGTTTTTTTGCCATGCGATTAAACCGATACCGAAATATTGCGAACGTAATGCTTGCCAGGCAATTGTTTGACGATGCGTTTCATTTCCAGCGCCAGTAAGGTCGCGGATACACACGCACTTGTCAAACCGCTGCCACGAATGACTTCGTCAACAGCGATTGCCTCATTTCCGATGAGTGCCATCACTTTCTCCTCCGATTCCGAGAACTTAAGAGCAGATTTGATGCCTCCAGCCTCCGCCGCGTTTCCCTGCTCTTTTTGCCGGTCGCGGGGGATTAAGTATTCAAATTCGGTCAGCACATCTTCCACGTCCTCGGTCAATTTTGCGCCGTCCTTGATTAATTTGTTCGTGCCCCTGGACAAAATTGAATCCGCCCTTCCCGGAACTGCGAACACCTGCCGCCCCTGCTCGGCCGCCTGGTTTGCCGTAATCAACGCGCCACTTTT
>CAZAQZ010000397.1:0-3475 GCA_964487175.1 uncultured Verrucomicrobiota bacterium
GTGGATGTCGGCCTCTTCATTTCCCGTGGATTTGCTATCGATCTCCGGGCCGAATACAACGCGGCAGCGTCCGTCGGGTAAGGGGTGCGCCACGGCCCCGACGATAGCCGCCCCAGAACGCAGCGCCAAATGGGCAACCGCCGACGTGGTCAATGAGGCGATGCCAAAAAACTCCACCCAGATGCCCCCGAGTGTCGTCGGTACTTGTTGATCGATCAACAAGGCCACAGTACCGCCGTGTTTCACCGTCTTGAACAAGGTGATGAGCGCGCGGTGGCTCGAAATAATCTGATGGCCGGACTGCGCGCGTAGTCGATAAAACATGGTCTCCAATGCCGCGTTGCGCATGGTACGCGACACGATCGTCATCGGCATGCCGTACCAGCCGATAGCCAGCCCGAGCAGTTCCCAGTTGCCGTGGTGCAACGTAATGAGAATGATGCCTTTGCCGCGGGCGTGGATTTGCCGGACGAACTCCAGATTCTGCGGGTCGATTTCGGCGACCTGCCCCAGCGTGTCTGCCCCAAGCCGTGGTGACCAGAAATGTCCAAGGATTGTGGCGGCAAAATTCTGGAAGGAGATGCGGGCGATCCGTTGTTTTTCTGCGAGGGATTTTGTATTGCCAAAAGCGGAGTCGAGATTGGCCAGGGCGATTCGCCGTTGTTTTCGCATTATATGATAGGCAAGCCACCCGGCCGTGTACGCGATTCGGTGCACCGTTCGGTGGGAGAAATGCGGGACCATCCACGCCACCGTGCGAACGGCTGCGGCTTCGACAGGGTAACGGAATCGTTTCCAGCGTTCTTGCTGGTTGACCTTGGGTTTCACGAAGTTGCCGATTATAAGCTGAAGAAAAACAAAGGCAAGAGGCTCAGCGACGTTGTGACTCGACAACAACGCCGTCTGCTCTACAATGTGGCCCAGGATATGAGGGCAAATTCTCCCGCTACCAACGCAGGTGCAACCCAAGTGCCCGAAGTATCAGCCCGCCCGGCATGGCGTGCGTGGTTGCGCCCCGCTGTCATCGTCGTCGCCCTCGGTTTGATCATCGGTTTGGGAAGCAGCACGGTGTATCGGGCCGGTCCCTATGAGGTTGGGAACAGGGAATGGGGATCGAAAATGCATCGCACGGATTTTACCGTGGATACGGCGGCGGGACAGGCGGTCCTCGATGGTACAGACATTTACGAGGCACACAACCGCCGTGGGTGGTACTACCTTTATCCGCCACTCTTCGCAATCTTGATGGCACCCTTCGCCTTGATGTCAGTGTTCTGGGCGGCACTGACTTGGTACCTGATCTCCGTGGGACTCGTGGCTATGTCCATCTGGATGACCGGCGCGATGGTGCGCAAAGGATGCGAATTCAAGGGCGACATGCTGTGGTTATATGTGGTGCCAACGCTCCTGGTACTCTGGCCATTGTTGTCGGCGCTGGCGCGCGGACAGACGACTCCGGTGGTGCTGGCGCTGGTTGTCGCAGCGCTCTATTGCGGGCGGAAAGAACGGGAAGTGGCCGGTGGCATGTGCCTGGCGGGTGCCATTTTGCTCAAAGTGTTTCCAGGCGCGCTGCTGGCCTATTTCGTTTGGCGTAAACGCTGGTTGTTGGTGGGCGCGACCCTGCTGACGGTGGCGTTGGGAACGTTTGGCCTGCCCGCGCTGGTCTTCGGATGGCAGAAGAATCTGGGCTACTTGCGCAAATGGGCGACGACCATTGCACAACCCTCGCTCCGAGCCGAGGATGTTGAAGCGGACAACCGCCTTCACGGTCAATTGTTTGGTCGGGACCTCTTACGTAACGAATCCCTGCAAAGTGTACTGTGGCGGATAACCGGTGGTGCCCGCGTGCGGGAAGTTGTGATTGGCATCGGACTCGTTATGGTTGGAGTCATCGTGGTCGTCGGATCCCGGGTCCCGTCCAGAGATGAATTGTTAATCGTCTCACCGATGATTGCGTGGATGCTGGTGATTGGGCCTGTGTCGTGGTCGCATTACTTTATGTTGTTGATCGTTCCCATTGCCGTGCTGACGGCGATTGCAATCTCCAACACGAATCGGCGAACGAGACGTGTCGCACAGGTTACATTGCTTACATACGCGTTACTGGGCCTGGTTGGAGGAATCAACAAGACCGCCCAGTACTACGGCCCCTTGTGTTGGGGAACCATGGGACTGTGGGGCGCATGTCTGCTGGCAGCTTGGGACAGGCGTGGCCTTCAACAAACCATTTCGGAGGGGCTTGCAGTCGAATAACCCCGGAATCGCCCATTAGGACCTCACGCAAGCCATGGCGAAGAAACTGAAAAAAATCGGAATCCTGGGCGGTACTTTCAATCCCGTCCACATCGGGCACTTGTTGATCGCCCAGGATGCGCTGGAACAAGCCGGTCTGGACTGCGTGTGGTTCATCCCGACGGCGATGCCGCCGCACAAGCATGCGGATCATCTGGCGAGCGCGACCCAGCGCTTGGCCATGGTCAGGCTGGCCATTCGCGGGGACAATCGGTTCACGGTGGATGATCTTGAGATCAAGCGGGGCGGCAAGTCATATTCGGTGGACACATTGACGGAATTGAGGCGTCGCGAACCGGGCGCTCGGTTCTATTTCATCATTGGCGGTGATTCCCTGGCAGAACTGCACACGTGGAAGAACGTTCCCCGGCTCGTGGAATTATGTTCATTTATAGTCGTCACGCGGCCTGGATTTAACAATGTCGCCAACACGAGGCTGAGCGCATCCATCCGGCGAAAACTCCGCCTGCAATTCGTCAACGGACACGTATGCGACGTGGCTTCACGCGACATACGCTCACGTGTTGCGCGCGGTCAATCGGTGCGTTATCTTGTGCCGGAGAACGTGTTCCGGTATATTCGACGGCGTAAACTGTTTCGGTGAAAGGGGACAACAAGATCGACTCGCATTCGTTGGTCAAACTCTGTCGCGAAATTGCTCTCGACAAGAAAGCAGAAGACATCATCATCCTGGATGTGCGCGGCATCTCTTCGGTCGCCGATTTTTTCATGATTTGCTCGGGCAATTCCGAGCCGCACCTGAAAGCCATTGCGGACGAAATCGGGCGGCGCCTGCGGGACAAGGGCATCAAGCCCCATCACCGGGATGGCTATCCACCGAGCCGATGGATCGTGATGGATTACAATGATGTGCTCCTGCACATTTTTCATCCCGAATTGCGTCAGCGGTACGGTTTGGAGCATCTGTGGGGGGACGCGAAACGTGTGAAGTGAAAGGGACCAGGCAGGAACGAGTTGAACGCGGCTACGGCTTGCCTTGTTTTTCGGAAAGTTCGCCGAGGTAGGTGTGCAGGCCTTTACCCTCGCGCTCGACTTCGCCCATGATTGTCGCCAACCCTTTCGGTTTCTCGTCGAGAAACACCAGCACGGTCTGTCCGCCGCGGATGCGGTCGTTGGCTTTCAACTCGTGCTCGGTGACCCGCTCATTGTTGACGAACGTGCC
>CAZAQZ010000398.1:0-3474 GCA_964487175.1 uncultured Verrucomicrobiota bacterium
GATCATATCTTGATGAAGGAAAAGAATCAGAGCGCTTAATCCGACCTGTCGTATTCGACAGCAGCATTTCCGATCCCGACGAAGCCTACATCACGACGCATGCTTGCGAGACGTGGGAGCAGGTGATTCAGTTCTGCCAGGATTACGACGGCATGAGCGTGATTTGAGGGGGGCGGGGGATGGGAACGGCGGCAACGGGAGCCGTTGCCCTACAATGGTGGTAGGTATTCCGAACTGTAGCGGCGGTCTATGACCGCCGAAATTCCCGGAATAACAACGACCGGCGCTCATACTCGACATATAGGAGAGGCCGATGGGTCAGGGCGGCAAAGCGCCGCTACAATTTTGGACGCGGCTATGCTACAGACCCCCTGCTTCCTATTGGCATTCGGGGGCGGGGATGGTATAGTGAGGGCATGAAACTGGATCGTATCGTCACCGACCCGGCCGTATGTATGGGCAAACCGGTGATTAGAGGGACGCGCGTCACCGTCGATTTCGTGCTGCGGCTGATTGGCGACGGGCTGACGCCCCAGGAGATCGTTGGTGATTATCCCGAGTTGACACTGGAAGATATCCAGCAGGCGGCCAAGTACGCAGCGTGGCTGGCCAGTGAGTCGAGCGCGCCGGTTTCGTGAAAATTCTCGCCGACCAGCATTTTTCGCCCCGGACAGTCGAATTTCTGCGCGGTTTGGGGCACGATGCAGTTCGTGTTTCTGAACGCCTCTCTCACAACGCCACGGATCGGGCGATTCTCGCGCTGGCCGCCTCAGAGGGTCGCGTGATTCTCACCCAGGACCTGGACTTCACGGGCCTTATCGCCACAAGCGCGGGCGCGCCGGCTTCCCTGATCGTGCTTCGATTGGCCTCGCCTCGCGTCGAACGCGTGAATGACGTGTTGCGCACTGTGCTTCCCTCGATTGAGGAGATGGTCGAGTCCGGCGCCATCGTAACCGTGGAAGATACACGGATTAGGATACGGTCATTGCCGATCAGGTAGTCGTTGTTCCGACTTCATTTCCCCCCTGCTGTTGGCATTCGGGGGCGGGGGTTTCATGCAGCCCTGTAGGCCGACACTGTGTGTCGGCGTCCTCGTCGTTTCCTTTCGAAAATCCCCGAAGCCCCGCCGATTGCGGTGCAAAGGACGGCACCGCGTCTCGCAGACTCGGCTTGCAGAGTCGGCCCACAATCGGACACCGAACCACCCCTTGAAGCATGCGGACGGCCCACAGCCAAATTCCTGTTGACAAGATGGTATGCTATGTGAATAATTTATGTGCGAGAAATGGATGTATTGTGCATGCGAGAGGGGGCGGTGGGACGACGCTGGCAGGACCGCCAAAATGCAGGCTAATGAAGCCTAATGAAGGATAAAATGATTTCGCGGGGAAAACAGTGACAGAGTGTCAGACGCGCGGACCGGCCGAGGGGGGTCATGGTGGGCGAAAATTGCCCATAAATCTGCGGTTTGGCCAAACCCGATTAAGGCCAGTTAAGGCTAGTTAAGCCTAGTTAAGGCTAGTTAAGGTTAAAAGTTTTTTCGGGACGTCGCGAAGGCCGGGTTAGTGGCCCGGCCACTGTTCTTTGATATCAGCCTCGATAGTGATGGAACATGCTGGCGAGGATGGGGCGAGGGTGGTATAATAGTAGGATGAAACTCGACCGGCAGGCCATCAGCAAATCGACGCTCCAGGGGCATGAAGACAATAATTTTGTGCCTGGAACCGTCGAGGAACGCGTGTTGATGGTCTGGCCTATTACCCGCGAGGTCGCCGCGCTCAGCCCGCAGCACGATGTGGAACGAAGATTACAAAGACATGTTGTGCGCGTTGAACGACGCGGGTGTTGATTACATCCTCGTCGGAGCGTACGCGCTGGCCGCGCACGGGTTCCCCCGCGCTACATTGGACATGGACGTGTGGGTGCGGTCTACCCCCGATAATGCCAGCCGGATCTGCAAGGCCTTGGAACGGTTCGGTGCGCCGATGGGCCACATTGCGGCGGGTGATTTCAGCAAAGCCGATAGTGTGGTCCAGATTGGCGTCGCGCCACGGCGTGTGGATATCATCACGAGCGTGTCAGGATTGACGTTTGACGAGGCACGCCAGGCGGCGATAGTGCGGGAAATTGAAGGCGTAACTGTTCCCATCCTCTCTGTGTCCGACCTGATCCGCAACAAGCTCGCCATCGGACGACCCAAAGACATTGCCGACGTTGAGCTGTTAAAGCGAAACCTTAAGAATCTCTGATCGACCGTCAGCCTCGGTAGTGATGGAACATGCTGGCGAGGAGGATGAGTTCGGGGTGGGCGGCGGTCACCCGGGGCAACACGATGCGGATTTGGGAACGATAGGCCTCGAGTTTCTCCCGGAGCGGTTTCAGGTCGTCCACCTTGTCCCAGTGGAGGTTCTTCAGGTCGAGGACGAGACGGCTCTTGCTGGTGGCCAGCGAGTCGCGAATGCGCTGGGCCAATCCCTCGGCGGTGGCGGCGGACAGGACGCCTTCGAGGCGGAGCCAGACTTGTTTGCGGGCATGCTGCAGTTCGACCTGGATGGAAAAGTCGGGGATGGAAAGCTTCTGGGGCAATTCCTCCCAGAGCTTGAATTCGCTCCAGCGTTTGGCGGGCATGCGGTACGGCGTGCGAATCAGTTTGGGATGTTGGAAGAGGTCGAACTTCAATGTCACCCACGTCCATAACGCGGCGCCGATGCCGGCGACGGACTTGATTCGCTGCAAGAGGTCGGGACCGCCAAGTTCCGCGTGGAGGCATTTTTCCAAATCGCCAATCCAGCGACGGATGGCGGCGTTCGGGCCGAGCAGACGGCCGGCGAGGAACACCGGGTAGGCGCATCGCAAATCCTCGGCGTAGATGTCGGCCTTCTTGCGCAGGAGCGGGTTGTCGGAATTCATCAGCTTCTGGTAACCGAGGAACCGGCCTTCGAGGACACGGAAGATGCTCGGGCCGAGCCGCTGGAAATCCTGATCGAAACACCATTGTTGCAGGTCTTCGATTTGTTCGGGCGAGAGCGTCGGGTGTTTCATCGCGGTGGTGAACCCGTCGGCGCGGCGGTAAAGCTCCTCGGGTTCCTTGATGAACTTGTCGAGCAGCAGGCCTTCCTTCATCACGCGTTCGTTGAATGGCGTGCCGGGGACGGGCCCGTAAATCAGGTATTGGCCGAGGGCGGGCTTGAGTTTCATGAGGCCGTCGAGTTCCTGCGCGATGATCTCCGGGGTCTGGTAATCGAACCCGAGAATCATTGACGTGAGGATGGTGATGCCGTGTTCGCGAAACTCGGTGAGGATGTCCTCGATGGGGCGGCCCTGTTGTTTGGCGTAACCGGAGCGCGTGCCTTCGTAGCCGATCCAGAACCCGTCGATGCCCATCTCGAGGATTTCGTTGACGGTGTACTGGCTGATGGCCTTGACGCTGGAGAAAGCGAAGATGGAGAGCTGTTTGCCGCCGTTGATGACGGC
>CAZAQZ010000399.1:0-3466 GCA_964487175.1 uncultured Verrucomicrobiota bacterium
CCTACCCACAATGGGTACAGGGTGTTGTACCAGCCCATCGTGCGCACGATTAGAAAGTACGGAATCATCGTCACCTGGCCGGGGATCATTAACGTGGCCAGCATCAGGGCGAAGCAAAAGCCGCGGCCGGGCCACTGCAACCGCGCGAAGCTGTACGCCACCAGCGAACAACTGAACAGTGTGCCCACCAGATTGAGAGTGACCAGGAAGATGCTAGTGGCCACGTACCGCCAGAACGGAAGGTTATCCAGCGCGAGCCGGTAATTGCGCATCGCCTTCGCATACCATGCCGCCACCGCGCCACGACGGTCCAGTTCAAGCGTGACTTTGATCTTGTGCGGGTCGCTCTCGTACTGCGGGCCGCGGTCGATCTCCTTCAACAACGTCCACGTCTTCACCTTGTTGGTCTTGTCGTCGGGACCTTTCTCCTGCCAGGTACCAATGCCCCAAGTGAAATCGGCGAGATCGTACGCGCGCTCCGCTTTGTAGCGCACGCCGAGTTTTTCGACGTACACAATCAATCCATGCCAGGTGTCGTCGCTGCGAATCCCCAATTCAAGCCAGTAAAGGTCCGCTACAGGAAAACTCGTTGTGAACGTGTCGCTTAATAACACCTTGTCACCGGTCGAAAAATCGTAGTCAACGTCGGCATACGAATCACGGCCCTCCGTCACCGGCACGAGTTTCGTCGTCGCGGTGCCGCCAACCTGCCATCCTTTGGCAGCGTCCTGTGGGGCCAAAAGCTGGTCCTCGGCCATTGGCGCGAGCCGGCCATAACTGCGTGCCCGCACCTCGCTCAGCGAGAAATCACGGCGTATCTGGCCCAGAATTTCATGCACCATGTCCGGATCGACGCGCTTGAGCGCCGCGGCCTGAAACTGTGCAAAGGGCGCTTCCCAATCCTCCGAAGGCATTGTGTTAACCAGTTTGCGGAACGCGCCGCGCGCGACTTGTTTGATGGCCGTCTCGCGGTCGACGTCGGCTGGCCAGACACTCGGGTCCATGTTGCGGAGATGATCTTCCAACACCGGCAACAATTCGTCCATGCGTTTGCCGGTCACGTCATCGTAAAAGCGTTGGTCGATGTACGGCGACTTGATCTGCGGGACGGGCTGGTGCGGCCAGAGATGGATTTTGTCGCTGGACATCTCACGGTCGAGTTTGACCGACGTGGTCGCCATCCATAGGAACGGCCACGAGAAAATAACCGCGCCGATAATCAACAGCGCATAAATCCACGACGCGCGGCAAAACTCCATGAGCTTGTAATAGCCGGAACTGCGCAGGCGCGGGGCGTCCTCCGAGTAACCGGGTGCGGCGGGTTTGGGTGCGGGAAGTTCAATCTGCTTCATAATGCACCCAGCGTTCCGAAAGTTTCATTTGCACAATCGTCAATCCGAACACGATCACGAAAAGCACCCAGGCCATCGCGGCGGCGTACCCCATTTGCAAATAGCGGAAAGCATTGTTGAACAGGTGATAGGCGTAAAACAGCGTCGAGTCCACCGGCCCACCTTGCGTCATAATGAACGCCTGCGTGAAAATCTGGAACGTGCCGATTAATCCCATGATCAGGTTAAAGAAAATATAGGGAGAGAGTAACGGCAGCGTGATCTGCACGAACTGTTGCCACGTGCTCGCGCCGTCCAGGGCCGCCGCTTCGTAATAACTTTCGCTGATGCCCTTCAAGCCCGCAAGCCAGATGATCATTCCTCCGCCCGCTCCCCACAGGCCCATCAGGATCAGGGCCGGTTTGCTGGTGTGCTCGCTCTGCAGCCAGTTCGGCGTCGGCACGTGAAATTGCAGCCACGCGGGCAGGAAGGTCAGGTGCGCATACAGCCAGTTCAATGGCTGGTTGAAGGACTCCAGCGCCTGATTGAGAAAACCAGCCTGAGGATTCAGGATCCAGATCCACAGGATGCTCGACGCCACCGCCGGCACGATCGACGGCAGATAGAAGAACGTCCGCCATACAGCCACGCCTCGCACTTTCAGGTTCAACAACAACGCGATGCCCAGGCTCAACGCCATGCCGATCGGGATCCCGATCATCATGAACACCGTGTTCCACAGCGCCTTCCAAAACAGCGGGTCTTTGACGAACGCCCACACATAATTGTCCGCCCCGATGAACCGCGCCGGGTTGAGGATATTGTACCGGCAGAAACTGATGATGATTGAGAACAGGATCGGGCCGCCCGTGAACACGATGAACCCGATGATCCACGGCAGCGCGCACAACCAGCCGCCCTTCCATTGCGACCGGAAATAGCTGCTCTGCAATCCCTCGATGCCGCCTCCGCCTTTGGCTAGTTTGCGGCCCAGCGGCCCCATTGCCGAGCTCATCGCGCCGCGCAACCGGGCATTCGTGTCCCAATAATAGACCCCCATCGCGACCGCCACCAGCAACACGCCGTATAAAGCGAAAAAGTAGTTCCAGTTGACCACTGGGCCCGCGGGCGGACTCAGCGCCCGGTCGAGATCACGCTGCACGATCATCGTGGCGGAATCGCAGGCCTGTTGCGGGGTCATTTTGTGGAAGATGGCGTTCTCCATCGCGCTGATGTGCTGGTTCCACAATAATTGGCCGACGGGCGTCACGGGCCGGTACGGCTGGCCTTCGAGAAGATTGTTGAACACCTTGACTGCTTCGCCAATCTTCGGGTCCATCCGCGGATTGTTGTATACGTACTTCTCGAACAACCATTCGTTAATCTTCTTGTTGGCGTTCTGCGTTGGCACGAACACGCGTCCCTGCGCGGCGCGGGTCAGCCGCTGGCTCTCGGAATAGATCTCGTTGGCGCGTTGCGTGGAGAGATACCGCAACAATTCCCACGCCGCTTCCTTGTGCTTGGACGTGGACGGGATGGCGTAGCACCAGCCGCTGACCCAGGTGCAGGTGTGGCTGCCGCTGTCCAATTCCGCCTGCGGGATCGGCGGCGGCGCGATGCCCCAATTGACATTCTTGCCGTATTGCGCGATGGAATCCGTGATCTGCCAGAACCCGTCGATCTTCATGACCAGTTTTCCCGTGATGAACGGATCGAGGTCGCCGCCCTGGAAATTGGAGTGGAACGCGTACACTTTCTCAGCCCCGCCCAGCTCGTCATACAAACGAGTCATCCATTCCAGCGCCTGGACGACCTTCGGATCGTTGAGCGTGCACCGTTTGCCGTCCGGGCTGATGAATTGGCCGCCATTCATCCAGCCGTACAGGTATAACCAGGAATTGCCTTCATTGGGCGCAAACCCGAGCCGCACGATGTTGCCTTCCTTGTCGTGCTCGGTGAGCTTGATGGCCATCGTCTCAAGCTCTTCCCACGTCTTCGGCGGTCGCGCCTCGCCGTGCTCGTCGACAAACCCCGCCCGCTTGAGCAGGTCCTTATTATAGAAGAGAGCGCGATTGTCCACTTTCTCCGGGATGCCGTACACGCCCTTCTTGCCGGTCACCGGATCCTTGTAGACC
>CAZAQZ010000400.1:0-3459 GCA_964487175.1 uncultured Verrucomicrobiota bacterium
ACATCTCCGACTACGTCGCCAGCGTGCTTTGCTCGTTCCTGGACGTCCGGCGTCTGCGGGCGCTGCCGAACAGGCCAGAACTGGACGGTCAGTATGTCGTGGACGCACTGGCCGCGCTCGCCGTTGCGCCACCGCTCGATGAATTTCACATCCGGGTGCATGTGGGTAATTACACCCTGTTCGTCACGGGCATTTTCCCCGGACATCTTCGGCATCGCGCCGCGTACCATGGCGCTCCCGACCTGCCCTTCTATGAGGAAGTCGGCCGGGCCAGTTACCGGTTCGCCTCGGACCACCACCTGGCCCGCCATCACGAGCTGACCGAAATTTACCGGACGATCGCCGATCATTTCCCTAAAGTCCGCCGCGACCTCAACCGATTGTCTGATGAACTGCTCTGTGTCGAACCGCCATGGAGCCTTGAATCATGACGCTGCTCCGTGAAATCCAATTGTTGCTCGAGCGCACCTACGGCCAGACCGGGGTCAACCTGGAGGAATTCCTCCTGAGCCGTGACCGCGGCGCGGCCCTCGCCGATATGGCCGGGGCCACCGCTTCGCAAATTTCCGACCTCGGCCGAGTCTTTCTGAGAATCGTCGACGGCAAACTGCGAATCGGCATCTATTACGACTCCCGCGTCATTGAATCGCTGGAACAGAACAATCCGCAGTTCGGCCTCAATGACGACAATATCCTCCCCTTCATGGTGTTCCTGGAGGAACTCGATCACGCCGTTCACGCCTCCCTCAAATTCCGCGAGGGCACCCGCGATATTTCGACCGAGACATTCGTGCGCGACCTTGAACTGCAGGCCAAGGTGGACACCTATCTCATCCTGCAGATGTACTGCGCGTTCTTCAACAAACCGCAGAAGCTCACCGATGCCGATCATCGCTGGCTGAAAGCCTGCGTGTTCGATTCCGAGAATTTCGCCTACGAAGAACCGCTGATCGCCGAGCGCTACCGCCAGACCAACAAGCTCGGCCGCCGCTACACCCGTTTTCTGGACAAACTCACGCCTTCAAAGCGCACCACCGAGATCCGCCGCTTCCGCAAATTGACCTACGAGCAGAAACGCGAGCGGATTACGGCGGTGGCGAAGTAGGTCGGCGGAGTGTAAGCAAACGTTCGCCTGCTATTTGTCGGCACAATCTGCCCCTCACAGCTCTTGGTCATTCGGTAATGCGAAGACGGTAACGCTTATAAACCAAAGCCTGCCCTATCAAGAGCCCTAATGCGATACACCAAAATGCGGCACAGCTCCATGCGCGCTCACGCCCAACTTGAGGCAAGCGCAATGCGCTGCCAATTGCATATGCCATAGCAGCCAAATTTACAATAAACAGACCTTGAAGAGGATCATGCCGCCAGTTAAGCGGATTTCGGCTCCATGACGGGCGCTGAAGGTTGTCACATTTGGATTGGGACACGACACCTAATGCAAATATCGCCATTACCACGAGTAGAATCAAACAAAGAGCAGGATCCGGGTTTGTGTGAGCAACCCTTTGTGTGGACATTGCATTGTAGCCACCCCACAATGACAGGCTAATAAGACCCACATTCACGATGCGCCATACCATACGCCCATTTTCAACCGGTCGGCGATTCGTTGCAAGGTCATTGTGGGAGGGGTTGATGTGCTGTAGCCGCAGGCTTTAGCCTGCGTGCCCCGCCAATGACGCACCCTAAAGGGTGCGGCTACAGCGCAAACGACAGCCTTGGGTCGCGTCCTACTCAGCTCCTCCCACACCACATTCCTGTTGACAAGAAGTTATGCTGTACACATAATCGCAATGACGTAAATGAATGTATTGTGCATAGGATTGCGAATCGATGGCAGGGCAAACGATGGCGCGCGCGCTGCGCGCCCTTCCGCCTTCGCCAAGGCTTCGGCGGACAAGACGCCTTCTGGACGGCTCGACGGAGGGCGAGACGCCACAAAATGTAGCCTAATGAAGCCTAATGAAGGTTTAATATATTTCGCGCGGGTCGAATTCGTGACAAAATGTCACAACTCGCCCGTCAGTCAAAGCCAGTCAGACCTGATAAGACCTAATGGGACCTAATCAGACCTAATCAGACCATATTTTTTTTCTGTGAGAACTGAAGACACCTTCGCCAAGCCAACGGCGGACAAGTCGGCGGCGATTTCGCCCCTTGCCGACGCAAAAAAACTGTTGGCTTTATCGGGGCGGTTCCATTATCAATTTCCGTCTCAACCAATGATGATTTGCCGGCTAATCAATTCCACTGTCGGGAAGAAGGTCCTGATGGCGATTTCGGGGGCAGGACTGTTTCTGTTCGTGATCCTGCACATGCTGGGCAATTTGCAGATTTTTCTCGGGCCGGAGATCCTCAACCACTACGGTCACCTGCTGCAATCCAACGTGGAACTGCTCTGGCCGGCGCGCATCGGGCTGCTGGTGCTGGTGGTGATCCACATCTGGACGTCGATTGCGCTGACCATCGAGAACCGCGCGGCCCGTGGCACCCCCTACGAAGTGAAAAAGGTCGTGGGCGCCAGCATCGCGTCGCGCACGATGATCTGGAGCGGACTGTTGCTGCTGGCGTACATCGTTTATCATTTGCTTCAGTTTACGCTGTTGAAGACCGACCCGAGCTACAAGAACCTCGAATACACGCTGGTCGACGGCGTGCGCTGCCACGACGTTTACCGGATGATGATTGCGGCATTCTCGAATGTATGGATTTCGCTCACTTATATTGCGGCAATGGCGCTGCTGTGCCTGCACTTGAGCCACGGCGCGGCGTCGATGTTCAGCTCCCTCGGGCTGAAAAATGAGGCGTACGCGTGCCGCATCGCGTGTTTTGCCAAGATCGTGGCGGTCGCTCTGTTTATCGGCTACTCATCGGTGCCGCTGGCCGTTTTGATGGGAGTCGTGAAATAAATGAGTCTCGATGCGAAAATTCCGCCAGGCCCGATTGCCCAGAAATGGGACAATCATCGCGACGCCATCAAGTTGGTCAATCCCGCCAACAAACGCAAATTCGACATCATCGTCGTGGGAACCGGGCTTGCCGGCGCGTCGGCTGCCGCCACGCTGGCCGAGCTGGGTTACACCGTCAAATCATTCTGCATTCAGGACAGTCCGCGCCGCGCCCACAGCGTCGCCGCACAAGGCGGCATCAATGCGGCGAAGAATTACCAGAACGACGGCGACAGCATCTACCGGTTGTTCTACGATACGGTCAAAGGCGGCGATTTCCGTTCGCGCGAGGCGAACGTGTACCGGCTGGCGCAGGTCAGCGTCAACATCATCGACCAATGCGCCGCTCAGGGCGTTCCGTTCGCCCGCGAGTACAGCGGTTACCTGACAAACCGCTCCTTCGGCGGCGCGCAGGTGTCCCGCACCTTTTATGCGCGCGGCCAGACCGGCCAGCAGCTCCTCCTCGGCGCATATCAGGCTCTATGCCGCCAGATCGGTCTGGGAAGCA
>CAZAQZ010000401.1:0-3454 GCA_964487175.1 uncultured Verrucomicrobiota bacterium
TGCCCGTGTGTCCACCGGGGAGACGGGAGAGCGCTCCAGTTTACGATCAAGGGTGTGACAATCAGGGCGCTGACCATGTCGCCGAGCCACCATGTTTGCCAGACAGAAGCGTAACTATCCGGCCGAACAAATCCCCCGAGGGCCAGGCTCGTCACTCCCATTGTGGCGCTCACGGTTGTGCTCAGAATCGCCGCCAACAAAATGAATCTGAAGATGTCAGCGGCCCGGTCGAACGCGTGGCGGCCATGAGCGAAACGTTCCACCAACCAGGCGCCAAGAAAGGCTTCCAGCGTGTTGCCTCCCGCAATCCCGATTGAAGTGAGGACCGTTCCCGCCGTTGTCAGGTTGACGAGGAACGCGCCGAGCCAGATGCCGGGAAGGACCCGGTAACCGAGCAGCAACACGGCGGCCAGGGCGATTCCCGTGGGGGGCCAAACGGCCGAGGCGCTGGCGTTAAGGAAGGCAAGCCTGAGCCCCAGTTTCCCCATGGAAAAATACACCACGGCAAGCAAGGCGTTCTTCGCCAAATCGGAGACGATTCTCCCCGCTCTTGAATCCGGCTGATACGGTCCGTTTGTTCCTGGTGCGATCATCGCTGAGATCCTGACATCACGTCTACCCCAGTAAACCATACGTGTACGAGTCGATACTATCGGTGCTATTCCGATTCTCGGCTAGGATGAATTCCTATTCGTTGCGAACCAAAGGCGGTCGAGGCAATGGAGGCGCGGCTAACACACGTCATCAAGGAAATCTTCGCAGGCAACCATGGGGTTTTCACCCCATTGTGAGCCGATGATGGGCCGCATAGATTGAGTGCAACAAAGGAGTATTTATGAAAACAAACCTCGTGCTCATAATCATGGTCGCAGGAATTGCGGCAGTAGCGTTGGGAAACCAGTTCACACCCGCGCCAATGGAGGAAGGCAGCGCGGATGTATTCACAGGGATTGTCCGAGCCGTCAACGTGGAGGCCCGCACGATCGTCGTGGAGGCTGCAAACAGGCAGGAGTTCATCGTCGCTCCAGACGCTGAGATCATTATGAAAGATAAATCCAAAGGCCGGCTTTCCGACGTCAAGCCTGACGACGGAGTGGAAGTGCATTACACCCAGGAGAAGTCAGGATACGTCGCCCACCAAATTGCGCAGTCGGGGCTGAAAAAATCGTAGCCACAAGCCAATCGGCCCGGTCATGCTCAACTATGGGATGGCACCGTGCCCGCTTGCGGAAAGACGCACCCTGCCATGACGCTGCCTGCAACCCATGAAGCCGTGCCTTTCACACTTGCGATGTCAAGAAGTCGGCGAGGTGTCATGGTAGGATGTAATGAAGAAATTGAGGTTGACGGACTGGAGTTTTCTTTGAATTGTTCTGCAAGATTTCCGTCCCTCTGTATGAAGCGTACGTTTTTAAAATGGACCAAGAACCCATCAAAGACAAAGAGGAAAATATGAGAAGAGCAACATCGCCACACCGGAAGGCAACCATTGCCATGATCGTCGCCTGCATTACCACCGGATGGCTGATCTGGTGCGCGGGCAGCGCCTTTAGCAGTCCACCGGCCGATTTGTCGCCTGGATTGCAGGAAGTCGTGAAACTCGCCCAGGCTCACATGGGTGACGACGTCATTCTGGCCTACGTCAAGAACTCGGGCGCATCGTACTCGCTGACGGCCGATGACATTCTGTATCTGAAAGAACAGGGCGTTTCACAAAATGTCATCGCCACGTTGCTGCAATCAAAATCCGCCGACGCTCCTCCTTCACCGCCTCCGGCCCCACCCGTGCCAACGCCTGCTCCAGCGCCCTCTGAAGCGCCTCCTGAAGTCGGAGGCGGAGAGTCAACTGCTGCCCCGGCTGCTGCGCCGGCGCCAGAGCCGGTGGTGAATTTCGATTATTTTCAGCAACAACTTTCACCGTACGGCAACTGGATCGATGTGCCCGGATATGGACAATGCTGGCAGCCGAATGCACTTCCTCCCGGCTGGCGTCCTTATTATGACAGTGGGTACTGGGTGGATACCGACGCCGGTTTGTACTGGCAGTCGAGTTATCCCTGGGGGGCGATCCCGTTTCATTATGGCCGCTGGGCGTATGCGGGGGGATATGGCTGGATCTGGGTGCCGGCCTACGAATATGCGCCCGCGTGGGTTCTCTGGCGTCATAATGATGGATATGTGGGTTGGGCGCCGTTGCCCTATGGCGCTGTCTGGGTCTCGGGAGGTTGGTGGGATTACCGCGGCGCCCGGGTTGGGGTCGATTTCGATTTTGGCCTGGGGGCATCTTTCTTTGTGTTCGTCGATTACCACCACATGTGGGAGCACGATTATCATCCCTATGTGCTGCATCGAGAGGACTTGCATCGCGTCTATCGGGAAAGCACCGTCAACCGCTTTGGCCGGGACGACCACGGCCGATTCGTCGCGGAAGGATTTGACCGTGAACATTTGGAGCGTTTGACGGGTCGAAAAGTCGAGGTGGTGCGACATGAAGAGATACAGAGCCGCGAACGCGAAGCGCTGCGGGTTGATCGTGAGCGAGTCGTACACCACGAGTCGACCGCCGAACCACGCCGGGAATCCCGCCCGAGTGAACCGAAGCAAGGTGCGTCCGAGAACAAAGAGCACTCCGACAAGGACAGTAAGTCTGAGAAAGGCGGGCGTCCCGACAAGGACGAATAAAAATCCAGGCCAATCCAGGGGCAAGACTGACCAGCTTCCGCTTAATTGAGGCGAATGCGAACTTCAGGAGAAAAGCCATGAAAGACAGAATTTCCAAATACGCAGTTGTAGGCGGGTTCGCAGCGGTGATGCTTGTCATAACCGGTTGCACAACACCCGAAGGACAACCCGACCGGACGGCCACGGGAGCCCTCACCGGCGGAGCAATCGGCGCAGGCGCGGGCGCGATTATTGGCAGCGCTTCAGGACATGCGGGCCCCGGAGCCCTGATTGGCGGTGCGATCGGGGCTCTTACGGGCGGAATCATTGGCAATGCCATGGACCAACAGCAGCGCCAAATCCTCGCACAGCAAAGCCCCGTGACCTTGCAACGAGTGGATCGAGGCCAGCCGCTGGGCCTGGAAGATATCAAGGCGCTTACGAGATCGGGTGTGAGCGATCACATTATCATCAGCCAGATTCGAAATTCCCGCACCATGTACCGGCTGAGCACGGCGGAGATTATCGATCTCAAGGATTCAGGCGTCAGCCCCCGAGTGATCAATTTCATGATCAATACCCCGGAAGGCTGGAACGAGCCCCCGCCATCGCTTCAATCGCCCCCTCCCCCACCACCGCCGCCTTCCCCTTCCTCTGCTCCTCCTCCATCGTCATCCGTTCCACCGGAACCGTAACACTCGAAGACAGGAGACTGCTCAGTACTCAGGACATTACACGGCTGGATCGGGCAGGCGTTTGACGTAGATGTCGGAGGCGATGCTGGGTTCGAGAG
>CAZAQZ010000402.1:0-3446 GCA_964487175.1 uncultured Verrucomicrobiota bacterium
GCGCGCGAATAGATCGCCAACATGGCTTCGTACAACAAAGTATTATTGATGGGCAACCTGACGCGTGACCCGGAAGTCCGGTACACGCCGAAGGGCACTGCCGTTGCGAACCTCGGCTTGGCCGTCAACCGCACGTGGCGCGACGAGAATGGCCAGGAGAAAGAGGAAGTGTTGTTTGTGGATGTCGATGTTTGGGGCCGTCAGGCGGAGACAGTAGGGCAGTACTTGTCCAAGGGACGTCCCGTGTTTATCGAAGGCCGGTTGAAGCTGGATAGTTGGGACGACAAGGAGTCCGGTCAGAAGCGCAACAAGTTGAAGGTGGTGGCGGAACGGGTTCAGTTTCTGGGAGCGCCGCCTCAGGGGGCGGGGCGGGGCAATGCCGAGGTCAGTGAACAATCGCCCCCGTCGGAAGATCGACCCCAGCGCGCGGCCACGCGCGGCGGGCGGTCCGCGCCGCCAGTTCGGGAACCCGAAGAATCGGCTGCGCCGCCGGAAGGAAACGACGACAACATTCCATTTTGATTTGAGAAGGAATCAACGGACCACCTATGAGAGAAAGAGAACCAGAGACACGAAGACCGAGGCGCGATCGCGACGAGATCATCAAGCGCGACTGCAAACTTTGCAAGGACCAGATCGGCATCGACTACAAGCAGCCTGATCTCTTGAAGAAATTCATGACCGAACGCGGCAAGATACTTCCACGCCGGCTGTCGGGCAATTGCGCCATGCACCAGCGCAAGCTTGCCACAGCGGTCAAGCGCGCGCGCGCGATGTTGCTGGTGCGCTAGATAGGAACTCCATGAGCACGCAGATTATTTTGACCACCAATGTCGAGAAACTCGGTGCCGAAGGCGAGACCGTGATGGTTGCCGACGGATACGCCCGGAATTTCCTCCTTCCCAGGGGACTGGCCATGCCGGCAACGCCGGCCAATCTCCGGCGGGTCGAGAGCCTTCGCAAGAAGCGCGACGAAAAAGTCGCCGCCGACCTGGCCCAGGCGAAGGAGATCGTTGCCAACCTCACCAAGCAATCCTACACCATCACGGCGGCCGCTGGCCCGGATGAGAAACTGTATGGCTCGGTGACGGCATCCGACATTGCCGCCGCGCTGAAGCAGGAGGGGATCGAGATCGATCGCAAGAAGATCGTACTGGAACATCCCATCCGCACGACGGGCGTGTATGACGTCGACGTGAAACTGCATGCTGAAGTCTCGACGAAAGTGAAGATTTGGGTGGTGGCAGGCGAAGCGTCAGCGAGTGCCGCCCCGTCTGGAACTGAAAAGGCCGAGAAGCCGAAAAAGACCGCGACCGAAAAACCAAAGAAGACCGCTAAGAAGAAATAGCCGCGTGGGGACGGCTCATGGCTTCCACCAAAACTCTGGCATCGGATGGGGCTTCCACGAGCGCCAAGGCAGCACCGCTGGGGGGCGGCAGGTCTCTCGCGACGCTCGCCCTTGACCGTGTACTTCCCAGCAGCATGGACGCCGAAGCGGCCGTGCTCGGCGCGATGCTGCTCAGTCCCGCGGAAGCCGGGTCGCAAGCGCGCGAGCGCCTGGACGAAGGACACTTCTATTTCGCGGCCCACCAATCGATCTTTCGCGAGATTGCCGCACTGCAGGACGCCCTTCATGCGGTCGATCTGGTCACGATCACCCAACGTCTGCAGGACAAGAACCAACTCGAAGAGATAGGGGGTCCTGCCTACCTGGCGGATTTGGTCACGCGAGTACCGACAGCCGCCAACATCGAGCACTACATTGACATCGTCTGGGAAAAGTATCTCCTGCGCCAGTTGATTGGCGCGGCGCACGATATCATCGCCAAGTCGTTTGAGCAACAGGACGACGTCAGAGCCTGGGTGGATCAGGTCGAACAGCAAATCTTTACCATCACAGCCGAAAAGGCCACGACGGGCGCCCAGCCGGTGCGCGACCTGATTAAGGACGCCATGGCCAGCATTGAGCGCCTCTACGATCAACGGGGCGCCCTCACGGGCATTGCGACAGGATTTCACGATTTGGACAAGCTCACGTCGGGACTGCATCCGGGCAACATGGTGGTCATCGCCGGACGTCCGTCCATGGGTAAAACAGCTCTGGCGATGAACATCGCCGAGTCCGTGGCAATCGACCAGAATATCCCAGTGGGGGTGTTCAGTCTGGAAATGTCATCTGCGGAACTCGTCAAGCGCATGTTGTGCTCGAGGGCCGCGGTGAACCTGCACGCCGTGCGCGACGGTTTCCTGGGTGAAAAGGATTTTCACCCCTTAACGACCGCTGCCAGCCAACTGATGAAGGCGCCGCTGTACATCGATGATTCGGCGGGGCTGTCGATCAACCAAGTGCGCGCCAGGGCGCGCCGCATGAAGTCGCAGTTCGACATTCGCCTGCTGGTCATTGACTACCTTCAACTAATGCGCGCCCCCTCGCGTCGTGCTGACCAGAGCCGGCAAGTGGAGATTTCCGATATTTCATCGGGCGTGAAGGCGCTCGCGAAAGAACTGCAGGTTCCCATTATTGTTCTGAGCCAGTTGAACCGCCAGCCCGAGCAGCGGGAGAAAGGGCGTCCAAAGTTGTCCGACCTGCGTGAATCGGGCGCCATTGAACAGGATGCGGACGTGGTGGGGTTGCTGGTACGGCCGGAGGTTTACGCGGAGGACGAGGGTGAGAAGCGGGAGCAGGAGGGAATGGCAACACTGATCATCGCCAAGCAACGCAATGGGCCCACCGGCGATATCGCGCTGACCTTTGAACATAAGTACACCCGCTTCAAGAGCGCGGCCAGGGTGGATGCGGGCGACGCTCCTGATTTCGAGGGGAGCGAGGGATGAGGCGGTTGGTGTGGGGGCTGGTCGTTCTGACAACATTTCTCGTTCAGCAGCAACTCCGGGGGCAGGAAGAACAGCCAATTGTTCGAGAAATCGAAGTCCGCTTTGTCGGGCCTGCCACCGTCAACAAAGCCATTGTTCTCGCCAACGTTCAAACCGCGGTTGGCAAACCGCGCACCCGCGATCTTGTCGAGCAGGACGTCCGTAACCTTATCGCAACGGGATATTTCTCCGACGTTCGCGTCCTGGAAGAAGATGTGGCGGATGGCGTGAGAATCATTTATCAGGTCCAGGGCAAGGCCTCCATCAAGGAGATCGTGTTCGAGGGCGAGAAGGCCTACAAAGAACCGCGTTTGAAGAAGGAACTGACCCAGAAAGTGGGGGACATTCTCGACGAGCGAAAAGCGCATACCGACGCGCAAAAAATTGTCGATCTTTATCAAAAAAGCGGCTGGCCTGACGCGAAGTGCGAACCGGTGGTCAGTGTTGACAAGGACACGGGCAAGGCGGTGCTCCGGTTCAAGATCATCGAAGGCGACCGCGTGTTCATTAAGAAGATCGAATTCACCGGCAACAAGGCGTTCCCGGCGGCGCGCTTGCTGAAGCTGATCAAG
>CAZAQZ010000403.1:0-3430 GCA_964487175.1 uncultured Verrucomicrobiota bacterium
CCCACGTGCTGAAAGTTGGCAACCGGGAGAAGGCGAACACCTATTTCAATCAGGCCGTCCAATTTCAGAAGCAGGGCAAGCTCACCAGCGCGATCTCCGCCTACAGTAAAGCCATCGCCACCGATCCGTCGTATGCACAGGCGTACTATAATCTCGCCATCGCCCACCGCGATGCCAACCAGCTGGAACTCGCCCTCGACAATTACGAACTGGCATTGCAGGCGAACGAGAAATTCACCGACGCGCGTTTCAACTATGCAATCCTACTCAAGGAATTGGGCTACACCGACGACGCGATTGCGCAATATGAGATTCTTCTTCAGCAGAACCCGAACGAGGCCTCTCTTCACCTGACAGTCGCCACTCTCTACGCCCACAACCGCGCCACGCTGGATGCAGCCCGGCAACATTATGAGGCGTATCTTCGACTCGCACCCAATTCGCCTCTTGAGCGCGATATCCGTCGCTGGCTCGACCAGAATCGTTGAACCCGGCAAGGCCCGCCGCTAGAGTGCTCCGTGCGTCTTTTCGTAAACGGGAAGGACGAATCTTGTCAGGCCGCGTCCAAGGACCGAACTCTCGGTAATCGGTCGCGTGATTCCGTGCAAAGGCCAGTGCGCAAACACCAGCAGCACGACCACAACCCAGGCGAAGCAGCGCACTCCGCCCGCAATGGCACCACCGGTTTGTTGCCTTTCCTCGCTCCCGTATCGGTCGTGCGCCCAGCGGCCGATCCATACGCGAAGTTCGCGGACCAGCATTGCTCCCGCGCCGACAAGACCTGCAAAACCCGCCACTCCCAGAATCTGCCCCAGCACATGATTGATCCCGAGAAGCGCTCGCGCACCCCAGCGATAAAGTCCGCATCCCGTGATTAGAAACACGGTCACGCTGATCGCGCCGGGCAATTCCTGAAACAGTCCGCGCCGTCTGCCTCGCGCCACGCCGTAGAGGACATATGCCAGCGCGAGCCCGTCGACGACGCCGGGCCTCATTTACTTGAAGCTCTCGGCAAGCGCGATGGCTTTGACCATCGCCTTCGCCTTATTGACGGTCTCCTGAAACTCGTAGGCGGGATCGCTGTCGGCCACGATGCCGCCGCCAGCCTGCACGTAAGCGACGCCGTCCTTCAGCAACGCGGTGCGCAGCGTGATGCAGCTGTCGAGGTTGCCATTGAAACTGAAATAACCCACGGCTCCCGCATAGGATCCTCGCTGCGTCGCCTCCAGTTCGCTGATGATCTGCATCGCACGCACTTTGGGCGCGCCGCTGACCGTCCCCGCAGGGAACGTGGCGCGCATCAGGTCGTAGGTGCTGCAATCGGCCTGCAGCCGGCCGGTCACGTTGGAGACGATGTGCATGACGTGCGAGTAACGCTCCACCACCATAAACTCATCGACCTTCACTGAACCAAAATCACAGACCCGTCCGATGTCGTTGCGCGCGAGATCCACCAACATCAAGTGCTCCGCCCGCTCTTTTTCGTCTGCGAGCAATTCCTTTTCGAGCGCGGCATCTTCCTCCGGCGTTTTCCCCCTCCACCGCGTTCCCGCGATCGGGCGAATCTCGACGCGCCGGTCTTCACAGCGGACATGCACTTCGGGTGACGCGCCCACGAGCTGGAAATCGCCGAAGTCGAGCAGAAACATATAGGGCGACGGATTCACCGAGCGCAACGCCCGGTAGACGTCCAATGCCGAAGCGCTGGTCGGCGCTTGAAATCGCTGCGCCAGCACCGTCTGGATAATATCGCCGGCCTTGATGTACTCCTTCGCCCTGACAATCATTTCCGCATGACGGGCCGGCGGCATGTTGGACTCGAACTTGATCGGCGTGGGATCCCTCTGAAACTCAACCGGTTTGCCGGACAACGGTTCGGCCAAATGTTTCAGCGTCTGGCGGATCTCTTCGCAGGCGCGTTCGTACGCCTTCAGCGGATTCCCGATAACGTGGGCATTGCAGAGCACCTTGATCGTCTGACTCACCCGATCAAAAATCAGCATGTTATCCGTGATCATGAAGCACAGCGTGGGCGTCTTTAGCTCGTCGGCGGCGGGGCACGGGACACTGGGTTCAATGTGATGAACATACTCGTAGCCGAGAAACCCAACGGCGCCCCCGGTGAACCGCGGCAGGCCCGGGAGTGTGACCGGTTTAAACTTCGCCATCTCATGTTGAACGCGCCGCAGCGGATCATCACCGTTACGGCGGTCCACACGAACCAATTCGCGCGGGTTGGCGCCAACAAAGGAATACCGTCCCAGATGTTCACCGCCCTCGACAGACTCCAGCAGGAATGATGGGCCCATCTTGTGGAGCTTCTGATACGCCGACACGGGCGTCTCCGCATCCGCGAGGATTTCGCAGTAGACGGGAATCAGGTTGCCCTGTCCCGCCAACTCGAGAAATTCTTCCTTTGACGGAGTGATCATTTACTTTTTGCCATACACTTTTTCGGGTTCGATGAGTTTTTTCTCGGTGACCTTCACATCGTCCCCGCTTGTGATACTGCGGAAGAAGCAGGACTTGTAGCCCTCGTGGCACGCCGCGCCGATTTGCTCCACGGTCACGAGCAAGCAATCGGCGTCGCAGTCGAACGCGATGTCCTTGACGTTCTGGACATGGCCGCTGGTCTCGCCTTTCAGCCAGTATTTCTGGCGCGACCGGCTCCAGAACCACGTCTGCCGCGTCTCGATTGTTTTCTTGAGCGATTCCTTGTTCATCCACGCCATCATCAACACGCGTCCCGTCCCCTGCTCCTGAACGATCGCGGGTACCAGACCGTTGGTGTCGTACTTGATTTGATCCAGCACTTTCATAATCGCACGCAAATCCCTTTCTCTCTCAAAAATCGCTTGGCTTCCTCCACTGTGAATTCACCAAAGTGAAAAATGCTCGCTGCCAGCACCGCATCTGCTTTGCCCGCCGCCAGCACCTCGGCCATGTGATCCAATGTTCCCGCTCCGCCGCTGGCAATCACAGGAATCGACACCGCTTCGCTGACAGCCCGCGTCAACTCGATGTCGTAACCCCGCTTTGTCCCATCGGTGTCCATACTGGTCAACAAAATTTCTCCAGCCCCCAGGGATTCCACGCGGCGAGCCCATTCGACCGCATCAAGCCCCGTGGTCTTCCGTCCGCCGTGCGTGTACACCTCCCAGCGCTTGTCGCCCGAGCGTTTCGCATCGATGGCCACCACGATGCATTGCGAACCGAACCGCTCCGCGCCGGCGCGCACCAAGTCGGGGTTCTGAACCGCAGCGGTATTGACGCTGGTTTTGTCCGCGCCCGCCTTGAGCATCGCGCGGATATCCTCAACGCTGCGAATCCCGCCGCCAACGGTCAGCGGCATGAAACATTCGCCCGCCGTCCGCTCGACGACGTCGATCATCGTCGCCCGGTTCTCGGCGCTGGCCGTAATGTCCAGAAA
>CAZAQZ010000404.1:0-3415 GCA_964487175.1 uncultured Verrucomicrobiota bacterium
AACTCTGCCACCCGGAGATTCGTTTCCAGATCGAACCCCTTACCTGTATTCCCTGCGCCAAGTGACAAGGTTTGAATGGACTCATTTTGCTCAAGAATATAGGGAAGTGATAGCAGGATTCCGACGGCGTGGACTACTACATTAATTTGACCTGCCGCTTGTTTGAAACTGAGCGCAGATCTGAACAAAACGGAATTGATGCCCTCTTTCTGATTGGCGAACCTGCATTCGTCCCCGCCGCGTCCCCTAAAACCTGACTCAATGGACGCGATGCGATGAGTAAGTTGATTCCCAGTGAATTTCTCCAACTCTCGAGCAGCCTCCGCCAAAGAAACTACTGATCGGGTCATCTTGATTCGATGGTACGACGTTTCACGGGATTCAGCAAGATCGCGGGCTCACCCCATCCGTTCCATCCACTCATCATCCACGAGCACGTCGAGGTCGAGGAAGACTTTCATATTCATGGCAACTTCCAGCTCCTTGCGGGCGGCAGAACCGATATTCTTAATCTTCCGGGCGCCCTGGCCGATGAGCATGCGTTGGTAACGGTCATCGGTGGTGAGGATCGCCGCTTTAACGTAGAGAAGAGGGCTGCCCTGCCTGTCTTTGCGATCTTCGACAAGTTCGACTTGGACGGTGGCGGTGTAGGGAATTTCCTGCGAGGTTTGCAGAAAAAGTTTTTCTCGGATGATTTCAGCGATCCAGAATTCATTGGTGACGTTGGTCACCTGGCCATCGGGATACTGCGCGGGGCCGACAGAGAGGTGGCGGAAGATGGCTTGGACGACCAGTTCCGTGTGTTTTTCTTTGAGCGCTGATACTTCAATCACGTTCGCGTATTTCGACCCGCGTTCGAGCCACGTCTCGCGATAATAGCGCTCCGGCAGATCAAGTTTGTTCAGCACCAGAATCTTTGGTTTCGTAATGTGGTCAAGAAGGGCATTGACCATGTTGTCCTCAGGGCCGATTGAGCGCGTAGGATCGACGACGTGGATGACGACGTCGATGCCTTCCATCGCGTCGCGGACACGATGGTGGAGGTTCTGCACAAGCTTGCTCGGTTGCGTCTTGAACATCCCGGGCGTGTCCACAAACACGATCTGCCCTTCGGGGCGGTTGACAATGCCGTGGTAGGTGTCGCGGGTCGTTTGCGGCTTGGGAGTGACGATGGCGATCTTGGTGCCGACCAGTGCATTGAGCAGGGTGGATTTGCCCACGTTTGTACGCCCGACGAGCACGGCGAAGCCGGATTTGAGATTCTTGGGTGCTTCCATCACTGTCCATACTACCACGAAGTCAGAAATGACACGAAATCTTAGTGAATCTTGGGTTACGCGCCCATATATGAGACAAAATCTGTCTGATTTTCTTGTTGTGCTTTCGGTAGATTGATACAAATTGATGGCACCATGACTTGGAAGGAAAAGCTAGCCGGGCAAACGCCTGCCGATATGGAGCAGGAGATCGATATTTACGAGACGCAGCTTGAGTTGCGGCGGCTCGGAAAGATCGACGAGAAGTTGTTTGCTGAAACACGCTTGCGTCGCGGTGCGTACGGCCAGCGTTACGACAACGGCCAGCGCCATGACGGTCTCAAGACGCAGCACCTGCAATTCCCGCAAAAGGAACTCACGAAGGGCCCGGACACGATGTGGGACGCGCCCGGTATGCAACGGATTAAGATTCCGTTCGGAGGCCTGACACCCGCGCAGCTCGAAGTGCTGGCGGACGTCGCGGAGGAGTATTCCGACAGCATCCTGCACGTGACGACGCGCCAGGATTTTCAGCTCCATTTCGTGCACATCGAAGATACGCCCGCGATCATGCGTCGGCTGGCGGCGGTCGGCATTACCACGCGCGAGGCGTGCGGCAATTCGGTGCGCAACGTCACGGCGTGCCCGATTGCCGGGGTGTGCCATACGGAAGCATTCGATGTGACGCCCTATGCGAAGGCGATTGCGTGGTTTCTCATTGGCCATCCCGACACGCAGGATTTTGGGCGCAAATTCAAGATCGCGTTCTCGGGCTGCGAACAGGAAGCTTGCGGACTAACCGCCATGCACGACATGGGCGCGCTCGCCGTGAAGAAAGTCGAGAACGGCATGGAGAAACGTGGCTTCAAGCTGTTCGTCGGCGGCGGACTTGGCCCGGTCCCGTATCAGGCAAAGTTGTTTTCCGACTTTGTGCCCGAAGAGGAACTATTTCCGATTGCCCAGGCGATCTCACGCGTGTTCGCGCGGCTCGGCGAGAAACAGAACCGCGCCCGCGCCCGCATCAAGTTCCTCGTCGCCAATCTCGGCATTGACGAGTTCAAGCGTCTCGTGATGGAGGAACGTAAGATTCTGCCCCATGACCCGCGCTGGACGGCTTACTTGCCTGAAGCGCATCGTTTTCAGGAAAGGTCCTTGAAGCCGCCGACATCGTTGAATGGCCAGCCGCATCCCGAAGGTTTTGACGAGTGGGCCAAAACGAACGTCTATCGCCAGCGCCAGCCTAGCTATGCCGTGGTGTCGATCACGCTGCCCATCGGCGATCTCACGTCGTATCAGGCGCGTCACGTGGCCGATCTGGCTCGGAAATATTCAAGTGAAAATGTCCGCACGACAGTCGAACAGAATCTGGTGTTGCGCTGGGTCAGTGAAGCTGACATACCGGCATTGTACAGCGAACTGAAAAAAGTCGGCCTCAGCGAACTCGGCGCGGGCACAATCCTGGACGTGGTGGCCTGCCCGGGCACCGACACGTGCAAGCTTGGCATTGCATCATCGCGCGGGCTGGCGCGGGAAATTCGGCACCGGCTCGCCGCGAAATTCTTCACGATGGACGAGGCCGTGAAGGGCCTGCATATTAAAATGAGTGGCTGCTTCAATTCCTGCGGCCAGCATCACATTTCCGACATTGGTTTTTACGGCAACAGCCGCACCATTAACAACCGCAAGGTGCCCCATTTCCAGGTCTTGCTCGGCGGCAAGTGGAAGGACAACGCGGGCTCCTACGGTCTGGCGATCGGGTCGGTGCCTTCCAAGCGGGTGCCGGAGGAGATCGAGCGCATCACGCAACGATTCGTTAAGGAACGCCAGGGCAACGAAACGTTTCAGGATTTCATCGCGCGCATTGGCAAGAAATCGTGCCGTGACATGCTCGAAGACCTCATGGTCGTGCCGCCATATGAAGTTGATCCGTCGTTTTATTCCGACTGGGGCGACCCGCGCGAATTCACAATGGGCGACATGGGAATGGGCGAGTGTGCGGGCGAAATCGTCTCGCGATTGCAATTCGCCCTGCAGGCTGCCGAACGGATGTGCTTCGAGGCGCAACTCAAATTGGAAGCAGGCGATTACCCCAAAGCCGACGAACTCGCCTACGGGTCGATGCTGCAGGCCGCGCAAGGACTCGTTAAGGAATTGTGGTA
>CAZAQZ010000405.1:0-3400 GCA_964487175.1 uncultured Verrucomicrobiota bacterium
CAGACCCTGGGCCAGATCGCCACACGCTACAAGAACAAGCCCATATTGGCCTCGTTCCTGGGCCACGTGGATGTCTCGGCAGGCATCCGCATCCTCGAGCAATACAACATCCCGAACTATGAGTTTCCCGAGAACGCGGCACGCGCCCTGGGCGCCATGTTCCGCTACACGCAATGGCTCAACCGGCCCCGCACACCCGAGCGCCGTTTCCCGGTGGACAGCGACACCGTGCGAGCCGTTTTCAAGAAGGTCCGCGCCGATGGCCGCACGTATCTGCCTGAGGCCGAAGCGCTCACCGTTCTCAAAGCCTATGGATTTCCCGTGTTACAACACGGATTGGCAAAAACCGCGGAGGAGGCAGCCGCTCTGTTGAAAAAGATCGGCGGCCCCGTTGCTTTAAAAATTTCCTCCCCCGACGTCGTCCACAAAGTCGACGTTGGCGGAGTTCTTCTCAATATTTCCACAGCCGACGAAGCCCGAGTCGGGTTTGAAAAAATCACAAACGGGGTGAAACAAAAGCTGCCCGGCGCGCGGCTTCTCGGCGTGGAAGTAGAGGCAATGGCGGGTCGTGGCACCGAGGTGATTCTCGGCGTCAGCAAGGACCCCGCTTTCGGACACATCATCATGTTCGGCATGGGCGGCACGTATGTCGAGGTGCTGAAGGACGTCAGCTTCCGCCTGATCCCGATTCGGGAACTCAGCGCCCGCAATATGATCACGTCGATCCGGGCCGCCAAGGTGTTCGAAGGATTCCGAGGCCAGCCGCCGGCCGATACCGACATGATCGCGGAATGCCTGGAAAGGCTTTCCCAACTCATCGTGGATTTTCCAGAAATCGCCGAACTCGACATCAATCCTCTCATCGTTTATCCGCAAGGCAA
The DNA here is from genome assembly GCA_964487175.1 of uncultured Verrucomicrobiota bacterium. Taxonomy (GTDB): domain Bacteria; phylum Verrucomicrobiota; class Verrucomicrobiia; order Palsa-1439; family Palsa-1439; genus CAWFPN01. Next base: position 882 of record CAZAQZ010000405.1, read on the forward strand.
GGGCGCGCACGTGGCCGATGCGCGCGTCGTGTTGGCCGCCGCGGAGCGCTCTCCCTAGGACTTACAGCGCCATGAACACCGCGCCTACCGCTGAACAAACCGTGGGCGCCAGCGATGCGCGAAAAGTCTCGGTCGCCCAGGTGCTGGTCTACGAATTGCGCGTTCGTGACGCGATGACTTCCCCGCCCATCACCGCCAACCCGGGCGACTCATTGCGTGATGTTCAACTCATGATGAAGAAGCACCGGTTTTCCGGCGTGCCCATTACCATTGATGGGGCGATCGTCGGCATCGTGTCCATCGAAGACATCATACGGGCGCTCGACAAGGGCCACATCAACGATCCAGCCGAACGCTGGATGAACCGGGATGTCATCACGCTGCGCGATCATTTTTCCCTCGTGCGCGCCGTCGCCGAGTTCGACCGCCATGAGTTTGGCCGGTTCCCCGTGCTGGATGGCAGCGACCGGCTGGTTGGGGTCATCACGCGCGGCGACATCACCGATTGCCTGATGCATCATCTTGAACGCCGCGCCGAGGAAGCGCTGGCCCAGGAGGCCGCCACCCGGGCCTCCCGCATCGAGGATGAGGCGGCGCACCGCCTGATCGTCCGGGCCCACGTGCGCACGGGAGATTACGACAGCGCCGGCAAAGTGTCCCAGCGCATGCGGCAGGTGTTGCGCGAGCGCGCCATCGACCCCGAAATCCGCCGGCGCGCCGCCGTCATTGCTTACGAGGCGGAAACCAACATCATCATCCATACGCTCGGTGGCGAACTGATCGCCACCATTGATCCCGACAAGGTCGTCATCGAGGCAGTCGATACAGGCCCCGGCATTGAAAATATCGACCAGGCCATGCAGGAAGGCTGGTCCACGGCGGGCCGATTGCCCCGCGAGCTTGGGTTCGGCGCGGGAATGGGATTACCCAACATCAAACGTTGCTCGGACAAACTGGAGATTATCTCCGACAGCAAGAGCGGTACGCATCTTCGTTCCGAAATTTATCTACGCAAAGCGGGAAGACCGACATGAAAATACAAACGCCAATCAAATTAGGGGCGCTGATCGCCACGTTGAAGGCCGAAATCCTGACCGATCTGATGCCGGAGGGGCTGACCGATTGTTATATTTCCGACCTGCTCAGCGACGTTCTGGCGCACGCCGAGCCGGGAATGCTCTGGGTCACCATCCAGACACACCGCAACGTCGTTTCCGTGGCGGCCACGAAGGACATTACAGCGGTGCTGTTCACCTGCGGCCGAAAACCGGCGCCGGAAATCATCGCGGAAGCCGAACAGGAAGGCATCTCGCTGTTGACGACCTCGCTTACCACCTATGAAGCGGCCGGCAAACTCTGGAAGGCGGGCCTGCAAGGGGAAAACGACCATGAGTGAAGCAACGACCACACCGAGCGCAACGGCCTCGATCACTCCGGAGCCGGCCACCCACCCGGAGAGCACGTCCACGGCCCCGATGCTGCCGCATCACCCGAGCGGCGACCAGCGGTTTGCGTCGCTGGACCAGACGATGCAGCACTACAACTACGAGCCGACCTCGCTGATTCAAGTGCTGCATGCCGCGCAGCACACCTTCGGTTATCTGGCGCCCGACGTGTTGCGCTACATCGCCACGGCGATGAGGCTGCCGTTTGCGCACGTGTACGGTGTCACCACGTTCTACAATTTTTTCTCCGTCGTACCGCGGGGCAAGTACCAGGTGATGGTCTGCCGGGGCACGACCTGCCACGTTCGCGGCGCGCAACAAACCCTGGAACGACTCGAGCAGCAACTCGGCGTCGCCGAAGGACAGACGACCAAGGACGGGTTATTCAGCCTGCACACCGCGCGCTGCATTGGTGCGTGCGCGTTGGCGCCAGCCATCACGGTGGGCGACGACGTGTACGGCAAGCTCTCGCCCGACAAGGTGCCGCGATTCTGCCAGAAGGAGTTGAAGAAGTATGCTTGAAGAACTGTCCCTGCACATCCTGGACATCGGCATGAATTCGATCGCCGCCGGCGCGAAGACGCTGCGGATTTATGTGATCGAGAACATCCTGCGCGACTGGCTCATCATCCGTGTTCGCGACGATGGCCGGGGCATGGATGAGAAGACCCTTCAGGAGGTGCTGAACCAGAACGGAACCAGCAAGAAGGGCCGGAAAAAGCCCATCGGGCTCGGCCTGGCGTTTCTGCGCCAAACCTCGGAGATGTGCGGCGGAACGTTTCACGTCCATTCCGCACCGGGGAGCGGCACGTCGGTCACGGCGTCGATGCGGTTTTCGCATATCGATCGGCCACCGTTGGGGAACCTCAACGCCACCATTCTTACATTGTGCGCCAATCCGGACGTCGAAGTGCATCTGTATTATCGGGCAAACGAACAGACGTTTCATTTCTGTTCACAGGAAGGAAAACACCATGAATCTGGAAGAACTCAAAAAATTGAAAGACAAGGCCCAGCGACAAGTCGCGCTGCGTGAAGGCAACAAGAAGTACCGTGTCGTGTTCAGCATGGGCA
>CAZAQZ010000406.1:0-3400 GCA_964487175.1 uncultured Verrucomicrobiota bacterium
CGGCCAGACTGATTATATGGGGTACCTCGGTGTGCAGATCGTTACGGGGGAAACTGCGCCGGCTGATGGAGCCAGCGCTAAATAGCGTCTCAGGGCAAGACGACGGTCAAATCAACAGAAACAGGCCCAAAAACTGCTTATTCAAGGTGCGCGAGTAGAACAAAACAGTAGAAAAAGCAATGGAGTACAGCATGAATACCAAGCCTTCTCGCTTCTTCCTCAGCACAGCGGTTCTCGCACTGTTCCTGTCAGTCGGCATGACTTTGCGCGCCCAGCCGGCGACCACCACCGGCTCAGGGGCTGCAGTGAAATCAACCGCCCCCACCAAATCGTCAACCACCGGCAATACATCGGCCGCAACCGGCCTGTTGAGCCAGGCGTATGCCGCTTTGTCCGGGGCCGACCACGATTATCAAGGCCATCGCATGAGGGCCATGAGACAGATCGAAGCAGCCGCCAAGGAACTCGGGACCACTCTGCAGGGAGATGGTCAGGGGCAGGAACAGCAGGGAGCGTCCGACCAACAACTCCACACGGCGCAAGGTCTCCTGCAACAGGCTCTGACCGGATTGCCCGAGCGGGCCAAGCGACACGTGGAACGAGCCATTGAACAGATCTCCGTCGCGCTGAGTATCAAGTGACCTGAAAAAGGTTCGCCGTTCAGCAGGCGCGCATTGTCAATCGTGTCCCCTCTCTAGGGTGACCCTTCGGATTCTGATCGTTTCTAATTTCTGGCACAATTGGTTGGGCGTTTCGTCTTTCCCAACTTGCGATGATACATTTCACTGTCTGTGTATGTGTACGTCACATCAATGCGATTGGCTGATAGCAACAGCAGACGATAACGGGCAAATCGTCCTGTAGAATTCCACTGGGCCGCAAAGGACAAGACCTCTCCATCCCAAGTCGTCTCGAAAATGTCCGCCGCCTCGTCATCGTAGCGGTCGCACACTCGCACCGCATACGATCTGCCAGCGCGAGTGATGGTGAACTCCACCCCGGTCGCATATTCGTTGGCATTAAACCAAGTGCCAACAAGCAGGTCACGCTTCGGCTTCTGCCTCGGTTTACGCATCGCTTTCATAGACTTTTGGGGGCAGCGCGCTTGATTTTGGCGATCAGGCGGGTGCTTGAAAAACCGGGGACGAAGGGAAGGATGCGGACCTTGGCGCCGATGGCGGTGAGTACTGCGCGTTCCCGCGCATCGAGCGTCTCGGGCCGGTAGTCGCCGCCTTTCACATAGACATCGGGGCGGACGGTGCCGAGAAAGCGGTGCGCGCGTTTTTCGGGGAAGATGACGACGGCGTCCACGCAGGCCAATGCGGCCAGCACAGCGGCGCGTTGTCGGGCGGGGACGAGGGGACGAGAGGGGCCTTTGAGGGCGCGGCAGGATTTGTCGGAATTCAGGCCAACGACGAGCAGGTCGCCGAGTTTTTTGGCACGTTGGAGGTAGCTGACGTGGCCAAAGTGGAGCAGATCGAAGCAGCCATTGGTGGCGACGACACTGCGTCCGCGCCGTCTTGCTGAAGCGGTCCAGCGTGCGGCTTGCTGCAGGCTTAACAGTTTGGCAGGGGGCAGCTTAGGCATATGGCTTTTTCTCTTGATTCTGACTGGTTGTGTGCGATGATTCGGCGCGTTGAGAATGGCCCACGCATTAGGCGTGGTCAAGGGCGATCTTAGGGCAAACCGGCCGTTGCGCGGAGGGGCGCAGCGGCTTTTGAACTAAGAGAGAGAAGCGGATTTTAAGGAGGCTATGGAAACAGTCCACCTTTTTGGGACAATTATTTATTTTACGATGCTTGTCGGCCTCTCGGCTTACGGCGTGCATCGTTATTTGATGATTTATCTTTACTATAAGCACCGCAAGCAGATGCCGACGCCGATGGGTCTTCTTTCCGACCTGCCTAAAGTCACTGTCCAGCTTCCCCTCTACAACGAAATGTATGTCGCCGAGCGTCTCCTCGACGCCATGGTCGCCCTCGATTATCCCAAGGACAAACTGGAAATCCAGGTCCTCGACGATTCCACCGACGAAACCACTGAAATCGTTGCTCGCAAAGTCGCCGTCCTCCGCAAGCACGGTTTTGACGTCACCCATATCTATCGTTCCAACCGCCTCGGCTTCAAGGCCGGGGCGCTGGAAAACGGTCTGCACCAGGCCTCCGGCGAATTCATCGCCATCTTCGACGCCGATTTCGTGCCGCACCCCGACATTCTTCAAAAGACCATCCACTATTTCTCCGATCCAAACGTCGGCATGATCCAGACACGCTGGGGGCACCTCAACGAGCATTACTCGATGCTCACGCGCATCCAGTCGATGTTCCTCGACGGTCATTTTCTCATCGAGCAAACTGCCCGGTCCCGTTCGGGCCGCTTCTTCAATTTCAACGGCACGGCCGGCATCTGGCGGCGTTCTTGCATCGAGGATTCCGGCGGTTGGGAACACGACACGCTGGCCGAGGACCTCGACCTCAGCTACCGCGCGCAGATCAAAGGCTGGAAATTCCTGTTCATGCCCGAGATCGTCACGCCCGCGGAATTGCCCATTGAAATGAATGCCTTCAAATCGCAGCAGCACCGATGGGCCAAAGGCTCCGTCCAGGCCTGCAAAAAACTTCTTCCTGCCCTCTGGCACACCGACCTGCCCATGAAAGTCAAAATCGAAGGCACCGTGCATCTCACCAGCAATTTCGGTCATCTTATGCTCCTGGTTCTCTGCCTCGTGTTCCACGCCTCCGCATCGGCCGGCACGCAACAAGCCTCCGGCGGCAATCCCTGGACGAAACTCCTGCTCGTGGACGTCCCTCTGTTCATCGCCGCGTCGTTGTCGATCTCCGCATTCTATTTCTGCGCGCAAAAGGAACTCCACGCCCAATGGTGGAAACGCATCCTCTATATCCCCGTCCTCATGGCTGTCGGCATCGGCCTGTCCGTCAACAACGCCCGCGCCGTCCTCGAAGCCATTTTCAACCACAAGAGCGATTTCATTCGCACCCCCAAGTTCGGCGTCCGCGTCCGCGGCGATTCATGGGTCGGCAACAAATATCGCGCCCTGCGCGGCCTCGTCCCGTACATCGAACTGGCCTTCGGCGGTTATTTCAGTTACCTGCTTGTCCAGGCAGTCGATCAGGAACGCTGGTCCATGCTGCCGTTCGTGATGATCTTCCAACTCGGTTTCCTGTACGTCGGCCTCATGTCCGTCATGCAAAACACCGCCCGCATCTTCAAGCGTCCCCCCGCCACCCTCACACCCGCCAGCGCGTAGGGGGCCTTCGGATTGGAGAAATGGTGTACGTGGAGCGTTGCGGACGAATTGCCGCGACCTGAATTCATTCCGCCGCCCACAAAAGATCGGATCCCGAGTACAGAGGCACTTACTATCCTTGACTCGTCGGAC
>CAZAQZ010000407.1:0-3389 GCA_964487175.1 uncultured Verrucomicrobiota bacterium
CAGATCAATCTGGGCGCCGATCATCGCGTCGCCGTTGCTCATGCAACATTCCGCCAGCGCGACGGCAAGTCCGCCTTCGGAACAATCGTGCGCACTCTTCACCCACCCCTTGCGGATGATTTCCAATATAAAGTCATGCAACTTCTTCGCGGCGGCCAAATCCATCCGTGGAGGTGCGCCGGTTTTCAGTCCATGTATTCGCTTCAAGTATTCGCTGCCGCCCAGTTCGTTCCCGATGTCTCCAAGCAATAGGATTTCGTCGCCTTCGCCCTTGAACCATTGCGTGGTGATGTGTTTTGGATCATCAATCAGGCCGAGCATGCCGATGGTCGGCGTCGGATCAATCGCGCCGGCCGGCGATTCGTTGTAGAAACTGACATTGCCGCCCGTGACGGGCGTCCCGAGCGTGCCGCACGCTTCGCAGATGCCTTCGACGCAGCGGCGAAACTGCCAGAAAATCTCCGGCTTCATCGGGTTGCCGAAATTCAGGTTGTCGGTCACCGCCAACGGTCGCGCCCCGCTGCAAACCAGATTGCGGGCCGCCTCCGCCACGGCGATCTTGCCGCCTTCGAATGGATCGAGATAACAATACGTCGAGTTGCAGTCCGTCGTGAACGCGATGTGTTTCTCGCCCTTCGCATCCGGGCTGCCGAGATCGGGCCGGCTGAGATTGATGCGGATGACCGCCGCGTCGCTGCCGGGACCGACCAGGGTGCCATGCTGCACCATGTGATCGTACTGGCGATAGACCCAGTTCTTCGACGCAATGGTCGGAGAGCCGAGCAACTTCAGCAAAACATCCTGTGGATCCGACGCTTCCGGGACGTTTCCGATCTCAAATCTCAAATTCTGTTTTTCCCATTCCGGCTGTTTCGCTTCCCGGTGATAAATGGGAGCGTCTTCAGCCAATTGTTTGGCGGGAATCTCCGCGGCGATTTCATTGCCGACCTTCACGCGCATCAACCCGTCACCGGTCACGCGCCCAATGGTCACACCATGGAGGTCCCATTTGTTGAAGATCGCCTCAACTTCCTTCTCGCGGCCCTTCTGCGCGATGAGCAACATGCGCTCCTGCGATTCGCTCAGCATGATTTCGTACGGCGTCATGCCCGTCTCGCGTTTCGGCACGAGATTCAAATCAATCTCGTTGCCCGTGCCGCCGCGGCTGGCCGTTTCGCAGGTCGAACAGGTCAATCCCGCCGCGCCCATGTCCTGGATGCCGACCACCAACCCGTCCGCCCGCATCACTTCGAGGCAGGCCTCCAGCAACAGTTTCTCCATGAACGGATCGCCCACCTGCACCGCCGGACGATCCTCGCGTGATTCTTCGGTCAGCTCGCGTGAGGCAAATGCCGCGCCCGCCAGTCCATCGCGTCCCGTCGCACTGCCGACGTAGATCACCGGGTTGCCCACGCCGACCGCCTTGCCGCGTTTGATCTGGTCGTGACGCAAAATGCCGAGCGAGAGCGCGTTGACGAGCGGATTTCCATTGTACGAATCGTCGAAATAAACTTCCCCGCCCACGGTCGGGACGCCGATGCAGTTGCCGTAATGCGCAATGCCCGCCACCACCCCGGCGAACAGCCGCCTATTGGCCTCGATTTGCCCCGTAGGAGCGCCCTTCCGGGCGCGATTCGCCGGACTCTCATCAATCGGTCCAAACCGCAACGAGTTCATATTGAGAATGGGCCGCGCCCCCATGGTAAAAATGTCGCGAATGATGCCGCCCACACCGGTGGCCGCGCCTTGAAAAGGTTCGACTGCGCTGGGATGATTGTGTGACTCGATCTTAAACGCGATGGCCCACCCATCGCCGATGTCAACGATGCCGGCATTTTCTTCGCCCGCCTTGACGAGGATGAACGGCGCTTCGCGGGGGAATTTCTTCAGTTCAGGCCGCGAGTTCTTGTAACTGCAATGCTCGCTCCACATCACCGAGAAGATGCCGAGTTCAGTGATGTTCGGCTCCCGCCCGAGGATTTTCTCAATACGCCCAAACTCCTCCGGCGTGATGCCGTGTTTGGCAATAATCTTCGGCGTAATCTTGATCTCGCTATTCATTCGCCCAAGCGAGTGTATCGAAACTCCCCCCGGATGCAACCGCTCCGCAACCGGCGGCTGTGGTTGGCGCTGCGTCAGAATGGCACTCGATCCGCTGTGTTTCATGGACGATTTTTGCCTGTCTTTCAGTTCTGACAGTCTCAAAAGAAATTTTTTACTTACATTAGGTTACATTAGCTTACACTAGCTTCCCGTCCGCCGGACTTCCCACCGCTGTGTCCGCCGAAGCCTCTGCGAAGGTGGAAGGGCCCTCCAGAGAAAAATTAAGGCCCGATTAGGCCCGATTAGCTCCCAGTAGGTCGGATTAGGTCGGATTGGGAGCGCCGCACCCGACTCGGGCCAAGCCGAGTTCGACCGAGCCGAGTCGGACGAGACGCAACGCTGTCGTAAGCGTTGCAAACGCTCCCGATGTTGTATTCGGGGCAAACGCAACGCTGTCGTGTGCGTCGCCAACGCCCCGATGCTGATTTCGGGGCAACCCTCCCGGTGAGCCGGTCCTATTGCCGCGTCCCCGCGCCCCCCTCCGTCCAAACATATTCTTCTTCTGCACATTCTGCCAGCCACTCTACCATAGACGACATAAGCTAGGATAGTAAAATCTGTTAGTTTAGTTACTCTGCCAAAGACTCCTTGATCGCCCGCCTGAGGCTCCCGGCCGCTCGTAGCCGTCAACCAGTCCATTTTGGTGATTTTGATTAAATTTTACAAAACCCGCCGTCGGCACGGCTACTCCCCCGCCGCTCCTTTCATATTGCTTTGTTTTTCGGCGGCCTTAGCTCTTGAATTAGATAACACTCAAGCGCAGCGGCCATGTAGCGATAACCATCAGGGAATTCGATCAGTCCGATCCCAGTCATTTGCTTCCACTCGTCCCTCTTATAGGTATACGAATTGGCACCGCGGCTCTTAGGGCGAATGACGTGTCTTTTGAGCCGATCAAATAGTCCGTATTTGCTTGCCCTCTTTTTTCCTCGACCTTTAGTAATCGCAGCGCCGACATAGACCAACTTCGAACCCTCAAAAACTGTGTAGCAGCCCCCAGAACTTTTAATTTTTGTGGAGAGGGAATCGCGCAAGTTCCACAGTTTCCAAGAAGGCGTTTTCTTGACCCGCCAGTGACGCTCAAAAAATCGTTTCGTTTTAGCATCAAGCTTTTTAGCAATCGCCATAGCCGTGTTGATTGAGCTGGCAGATTTGGAGTGCGTCAGGCCGGTGGGATTCCGAGTGCGATTCTTATGAGCTGGCATTTGACTCCTTATCAGTCCGCAGGTTTGTGTTTCTTGCGCAGGCGCAGTGTGGCTTCGATCTCGATAAGTTGAAGTTTGTCC
>CAZAQZ010000408.1:0-1093 GCA_964487175.1 uncultured Verrucomicrobiota bacterium
ATAGTCTAATGACCGGGCATCATTTTAGGTGATGGATGGAACGATGAAGATCCTGTTCTGCACAGACGGTTCGAGCCAGGCGGAAAACGCGGTGCGCTTCGGCGCACCGATCGCCGCTGCTTGCCAGGCGGAAACGTCGATTCTCTGCATTGCGGAGAAGGCCGGCCACGAAGACGCCGTCCTGCAGGTGTTGCGTCGTGCGCAGGAGTTGTTGAGGGAATATCACGTCAACGCCGAGTTGATCACCAAGGCGGGACGCCCCGTCCGCGAAATCGAAAAACGCACCCAGGAAGGCCGCTACGATCTCATCGTGATTGGCGCCGTGCGCAAGGACAGGCGCGGTCCATTGTGGATGTCCGCAAGGGCGTATAAGATCATCGAGTCAGTCGAACCGGCCGTGCTGGTGGTGATCGGCAGCCGTCCTGCGTTGCGTCGAATTCTCCTGTGCACGGGCGGCACACCCCAGTCCGACAGGGCGGTGGAGTTTGCCGGCAATCTCGCCCGGCGTGTCAACGCAGTCGTCGACCTCTTTCACGTCGTCGCGGAACCGCCTGCGATCTATGCCAATCTGCTCGAACGTGAAGAGGAAACCGACCGTGTCCTGACCTCCAACTCCAAACTTGGCCGCAGTCTGCGCCAGCAGAAGGAATTACTGGCGAAATTGGGTGTGCCCTGCGAATTTCGGCTGCGTCACGGGCTGGTTGTGACGGAACTGCTGAAGGAATTGGAGCGCACAGAGTATGATTTGGTGGTATCCGGGTCCTCCCCAGCCCACGACGCTTTGCGCAAATACGTGATGGGCGACGTCACGCGCGAGATCGTCAATCGCGCCGATCTTCCCGTGCTCGTTGTCCGCACGGGCTCCGAATATGCCCCGCATGGCTTCGGCAACCTCGTGCGCCATCTGATCAAACATCCCAAGGGAACTTCGGAGGCCGCAACCGGTTGATTGGTTGCTATTGATTGTGCGAGCGGGCCGCTGGCTCGGCAGACTGGCGATACGCATGGCCTGCGCGGTACAACTCCAGCCTCCCCTCAATCTGCGCAGCTAACTGCGTTCGCCCGGCGGCACGGGCCAACGAGATAGCTTGTT
>CAZAQZ010000408.1:1103-3387 GCA_964487175.1 uncultured Verrucomicrobiota bacterium
AACATCCCAAGGGAACTTCAGAGGCCGCAACCAGTTGACTGGTCGCTACTGATTATTGCGCGGGCGGACCAATGGGTCGGCAGACTGCTGATACGCGCGGTTTGCGCGGTACAACTCCAGCCTCCCCTCAATCTGCGCGGCCAACCGCGTTCGCCCGTCGGCGCGCGCCAGCTCGATGGCCTGTTGGGCCGCCACGGTGGCGTCGTTGAATCGGTTGTTGGCAGCGTACGCAGCCGCCAATGTGTCGAGAGATTGCGCCGTGCGATTGTCCGCAAGCGCACACGCCCGTTGCGCAAGCGCCAGGGCGCGCACCGGATTGCCGCCGTCGGCGGGAGACTGGGTCGCCAGCAGCCAGGCGAGATTGATTTGGGCGTGCAGATAATCGGGATTGACGCGCAGCGCTTCCTCGAAGTGTCGAGCCGCTTCCGGCAATTTCTGTTGTCGAACCAGAATGACACCCAGATTGTAGTGGGCTTGATCGAAGTCGGGTTGGATCTGCAGTGCCCGCTCGCATTCATCGACCGCCTCGTTCATTTTGCCCACGCGGGACAGGGCGGCGCCGAGGTTGTTGTGTGCCTGGGCATAGTCAGGCTTGATCAGCAGCGCTTGCACGTATCGGTCAACCGCATCACTTTCCCTTCCCTCTTGTTCCAAGGCGAACCCGAGACCGTTGTACGCGCGGGGGTTGTTCGGGCACTTTGCCACCGTATCCTGCCAAATCGTCAAATCGGATGCGTAATCGCGGTTGCGTTGAAAAGTCAGGAAAAGCAATGGCACCACCAATAAGCCAGACACGGCGCATCCAACCGCGAGGCCTTGTCGTGAACCCATGACGCGTCTCCCGAGCGCAAACGCGCCGACCACCACCAGTGCAACCACGCCAGCCAACGGCAGGTACATGCGATGTTCGACGATCAGGTCCGCCACGGGCACGAAACTGGAACTCGGCGCGAGAACCAGGAAAAACCAAACGCCGGGAAATCCCAAGGCTGGGTTGCGCCGCCACGCCCAAATCGTTGCCGCCAACAGGATGCCAATCACGATCAATCCCGGCAGCGCCTGCCCAATTGTTCGCGCCACCGGCCAGCCGTAATCTGAGCCATAATCGAAGCACAACCGATCAGGCCAGAACGTCAGCTGCAGATAATGCAGGACCACACCCGGCTGCGTCAGGGCATAGTCGAGCATCGGGATGGTCTTGAACCCAAACCCAGCAGTCTCTTTCCATTCCGACGGTGCACTGGCCAACAGCGCCGGCAGCAAGAGCCACGTCGCCGCCAAACCCAGATATATCCAGTGCCGCCGCTGCAAGACTTCACGCCACGAATTCGCGAGAAACGCACGATCATATAGCAGCACTACAATCGGCGCGGTAACCATCACCGGTTTGCTCGCCATTCCCAAGGCGCAACTTGCCATCGCCCCCGCCTTCCACCAACCACTGTGTGCAAGGTCGGTGGAACGGATAACGCAGTAAAGAGTCAGCAAATAGAATAAACCCATCAACGATTCAGCGCGTTGAATCGTGTAGGTCACACTCTCGGTTTGCAATGGATGCACAAGCCAGATCAACGAAACGGCCCCGGCCAGCCACGGTGCCGCTTCACCCCATTTGCTTCTTCCTGTTCCCGGAAGCAATGTCCGCCGCACCACTCCGTACAGTGTCAACCCCGCCAGGATGTGGATCACGATGTTGAACACGTGGTACCCTCGCGGGTTCAGGCCGCCGAGTGCGTAGTTCACAGCCAGCGAGAATTGCACAACGGGCCGCGAACTGTGTGCGACAGGTTCCCACACCGGCCAAAGATGGCGGATGCGGGGATTGTCCACGATGTGGGGCAGATCATCGAAGATGAATCCGTTGCCGAGGCTGTTCCAGTACGCCGCAAGCCCCGCAGCAACGATCAACCAGGGAATGATCTTTTGCGCTTTCAACAGCGCGCGAGGGTAACGCAACATCCCGCGGGCGACCAGTAGTTTCCAAATGATGACCACCCGCCGCCCCAAATTGCCGCGCTACGGTGTCCTTCTGTGTTATTGCTGGTGTAGCGTCGGCTGTCCACAGCCGATCCTTTTCCACCCTGGCCCGCACGACTCTCAAAATGCGCTGAGACAGCGCACGCTACACGGCTGCTGCTGGGTGCCACGCTGCGCCGTCCGTCAAATCGCCGCGATACAATGCGAAGAATTTCAAGGCGGGGATAGAATTGGAAGCCAATCTGTCAAGAATCAAGGGCCTGTTGCCCAAATACCCTGGAGCGTTGTAGCCGCGCCTCTGCGAGGC
>CAZAQZ010000409.1:0-640 GCA_964487175.1 uncultured Verrucomicrobiota bacterium
CCATCCCATCGATTATCTCGACTAATCGCCCATCAATAATCTTGATCACTCTCACTTTAGAAGTCCAATCGCGGCGTCGGTCACCCGTGTTCCCGAAAGCGATAGCCCTTTGAGCTTTGTCAGGTCCCTGAGATTCTCCAGACCCGTGTCGGTCACGCGTGTTCCTGAAAGCGACAACCATTTTAGCTCTGTCAGGCATCTGAGATTCTCCAGACCGGTGTCGGTCACCTTGGTGTCCATAAGGTCGATCTCCTCAAGCTCCGGTAGCGCTTTCAAAGAACGGAGCCCGGCGTCGCCGACCCGTGTGCCGGAAAGGGCCAGCCATTTTAGTTGGGCGAGTCGGTTCAGGTGCTGCAGTCCGGCGTCATCGACCCGCGTTTGCCCCAGGTCCAATCTGCAAAGTTCTATCAAGCCTTTGACTTTGCGGGTCTTCTTGACCCTGGCTGCGTTCCTGAAGAATCTTGAAAACACTCTCATCATATTCTCCTAAACAAGGGACGAATGAATGTTCTAGTGTGACAGCCCCGCTGGGGGCAACGGGGCCGGCGGTCCCGTTATTCGGTTGGAAATTCGGCACTTCGGCAATGCCTTCCGAAGTCGTTCTACCCCAGCGTCGGTCACCTGGGTTTGCACGAGATTC
>CAZAQZ010000409.1:740-3382 GCA_964487175.1 uncultured Verrucomicrobiota bacterium
AGTGAATCCAGTTGAACCATTCCCTTGAGATGTTCCAGCCCCGCGTCGGTCACCTGGGTTTGCACGAGATTCAGTGAATCCAGTTGAACCATTCCCTTGAGATGTTCCAGCCCCGCGTCGGTCACCTTGGTTTCGCGCAGTTCCAACTCTCGGACCTTAGGCAAATCCTTTAGGACCGCGAGCGCCGCATCCGTGATCCGGGTCCCGCCGAGGTCCATTTCTCGGACTTCGGGCAAGACCTTGAGGAACACCGCGCCGGCATCGTCGACTTGCGCGTTTCCCAGACACAGCAGTTCGAGTTTGCCGAGTCCTTTAAGGTCTCTGAAGCCGGTGCCCTTGACCGGGGTTCCCGCGAGATTTAGCCAGCGCAGTTCCGTCAACCCTGCAAGGTATTGTAGCCCAGCGTCGTTGGCTCGTGTTCGCGCGAGGTTAAGCCATTCGAGCTTTGTCAATCCTTTCAGGCTCGCCAACCCGGGTCCTGAGATCTTCGTTCCCGCCAAGTTCAGCGAACGGAGTTCGGTCAGTCCTTTGAGGTTCGCCAGGCCGGCGTCGCTGATCGTGGTTCCGCCCAAGCACAGGTAACGGAGTTTGGTCAATCCCTTGACGCCTGCCAACCCAGCGTCCGTAACCCTGCTCCCCGACAATCCTAGCGATATAAGCTGGGTGAGTCGTTTTACGTGTAGAAGCCCGGCATCGTCGACTTGGGTGTTTTCTAGTCCAAGCACCTCCAATTGGCCCGGGAGATTTGCGAGCCCTGTGCCGGTCACCGCTGTTCCGAGCAACTCCAGGTCTTGGAGGTGGCGCAATCCTTTAAGCTCTTCCAGTCCCGCGTCGTCAACCTGAGTGCATCCGAGGTTCAGTGATTTCAGTTGCGTCAATCCTTTCAGGTGGACCAGCGCGGAGTTCGTGAAATCGGGACCTACGAGGCGCAGCGACTGCAGATGCGTAAATGCCTTCAAATTGACGAGCGCGGCGGGGGTGCCCTGAACGCCCCCCAGCGACACGCCTATGACTGGTTTGTCCGGGCGAGCTTCATCGATGGTGATGGTCCCATACACTTTCCTGATTTCGGAAATAGCTTTGGCCTCGTCGGCGTCAACCTGCGGCAAAGCGGTGCTATCGCCGGAGTTCTTGATCTCGGCCGCGCAGCACGCGACAGGGAGAAGCAACGAACATAGGGCCAGCAGCAACGACTTTATTTGCTTCACGGATATCTCCTTTGGCTGGGTTGATCGAACGTCTCCGGAGCGTGAGGCGGTACCAGGACTTGCGGGTTCGCGCGTGCCTCCCGGTTCGCACAATTCGTCGAATGAAGGACCGCGCTCCGGTGCCAGCATGCCCGACAGTTCGCAAATCCCGTCCGATATCGTCAAAGCCCGCTCACGGACCAGCAGGCGTTCGCCGCCGAAAACGAGGCACGTGCCGAGCGCCAGGGCACCCTCGTCGGTCACCGTTGAGTCGAACCCGCGGGTGAGGGGCTCACAAGCCCGTTCTGCTTGCTCCAGGTTCTCCGGCAATGTGGCCATGGCCAGTTCCTTTCACGGATGCGCCACTCATGGCAAGTAGTTGAATCGGTCGCCATCAGACCTTTTCGCACCTAGCCCTCATTGTACGGCGGGCCGCGGGTAGATGTCCAGCGGCGCTCCGGTATAGCTCCGGTATAGCTCCGGTATAGCTCCGGTATAGCTGGTCGCGAGGTTCAACCCGACGCGGGTACGTCGTCTTGCGCGGAAATCGCCCGGCAAACGCAGACCCAGCAGATTCCCTCGCCGGTGCCATCGCCGAAAAACCTGATGAATTTTTTCTTTTGGTGTCCGTTGAGGCCCCGGATCGTAGCCCGCAGACGCTGCTTGGGACCGATTTTGCCCTTGGGAGGAAGCGGATCGTCAATCTTCCTCGGCCAGCCCGCTTCCGCTCAGCGTGAGGTTGACGTTCGGATTCGCCAAGCTTTTTTGAACCGTCAAGGCCTGCACGGTCCCGCTGACGTTTGTGGCGTAGTCGTTGCTGTCCGGCGTCCGGCGGACGCCGAACGTCACGGCGGTGTTCACCGTTCCGGACCCGGAGGTCTGCCAGCAGTGGCCCACGGGTCACTGGGGTCGCGGGTCTGTGCCTGCGGCTTGACAATCCGCGAAGTTTGGAATAGCATTAGCGCGTTGGTCCTGGAGGCGGCCTGTCACGATTCGCCGCGAGGGTCCCCTCTCAAGCTAAGGACGAGTCGATGAGCCGGATACCCACAAGAATCTGTGGACTGTTTTGTCTTTTCTTCGCGGCGTCCCAAATGCTTCTTATGAGCAGAGGGATGGGGGAGCCATTGAGGCTGCGCGACAGCGGAGCACTGCCGTACTCGCCTGACGCCGATGCCATCCGCGAGATCGAGAAATTGGGCGGGAAGGTCGAGTTGGAGCGTGCCGGACCGGCGGTGCGCGTAGTGGCCGTGGAATTCAAGCGACGGACGATTGACGCGGCCGCGCTGCGCTGCCTAACGGGGCTGAGCCACCTAAGACGGCTCAATCTCGCCGTCAACCCCGTCGGAGATGTGGGATTGGGAATGCTGACGAATTTGCGGACTCTTGGCGAACTCAATTTGGAAAGCACGTGTATCACGGATGCGGGACTTGAATTGCTTAGCGGTCTACCCGTGC
>CAZAQZ010000410.1:0-248 GCA_964487175.1 uncultured Verrucomicrobiota bacterium
CTTGGGTAATCGCCATGTAACAGAGCAGTGTCAGAATCAGCAACGGCCAGTATAACCCCGGCAATGCCACGAACCCGAGCGGGCCGGCCAGCGGGGAGTACGGCAACCACGCAGCCAGACACATGATCACAACAGTCGTCACGGTCAGCGGCCAACTGGCGCGGCCTTGCAGGAACGGGATCTTGTTGGTGCGGATGACGTGAATGATCAAGGTCTGGGTCATCAGCGATTCCACGAACCAGCCGGTC
>CAZAQZ010000410.1:258-753 GCA_964487175.1 uncultured Verrucomicrobiota bacterium
AACAGCGCGGCGGCATAGGTGTGGTCCCAGTCCACCGGGTTTGCGAAACGGGATGCGATCGCGGCCGGCGCAGCCAGGTTGTACAGTTTGCATTTGAACAACCAGTACATCATGGCATAAGTGGTGTAGTCGAAGATCGAACTGATCGGGCCGATGAAAATGATGTAACGCGCGATTTGGCCGATCCCCCACGGCAGCGGCTTGGCAATCAAGTCCTGGCCAACGTTGTCGGTCGGGATCGGCACCTGCGAGAAATCGTACAGCAGATTGTTGGTCAAGACCTGAAGCGGCCCCATCGGCAGGTAGGGCAGAAACGCGCTCGCGCCCATCACGCTGAACATGTTGCCAAAGTTGGAGCTGGCACCCATGCGGATGTAGCGGAGAATGTTGATAAAGACCTTTCGTCCTTCGAGCACGCCTTCTTCCAGCACCATCAAACTCTTCTCCAGCAGGATTACATCCGCTGATTCCTTGGCGATGTCCACCGCCGTGTCC
>CAZAQZ010000410.1:763-3378 GCA_964487175.1 uncultured Verrucomicrobiota bacterium
GCGCGCAAGGCCGGCGCGTCGTTGATCCCGTCGCCGAGGAATCCGACGACATGACCCTTGCCCTGGAGCGCTTTGATGATGCGTTGCTTGTGCGCAGGAGAGAGCCGGGCAAACAACGTCGTTTCTTCCGCCGCCTCTGCCAATTCCGCATCCGTCATCTTCTCGACCTGCGCGCCGAGCAAGAGCGGGTCGGTCGGCAAGCCGACCTCGCTACAAATCTTGCGGCTGACGAGATGGTTGTCACCGGTCAAAATCTTCACCGCGATGCCGTGTTTCTGCAGCACCGCGATGGCGGTCGTCGCTGTTTCCTTGGGTGGATCGAGAAACGCCACGTAGCCGATCAGCACCAGTTCCGATTCGTCGGCCTTCGAATAGGCGGGCCGGGTGTCGAGGTCCCTGTACGCAACGGCCAGTACGCGGAAACCGTCGGAACTCAGGTCCTCGTATTCCTCTCGCAAATCGTCGATGATCACCTCTTCCATCGGATAGAGTTCGTCGCCCAACTCAAATTGCGTGCATCGCTTGAAGATTTCCTCCGGCGCACCTTTGGCCAGAATGCGCCGCTTTCCCTCCGGCGTGTCCACCACCACCGACATCAGCCGCCGTGAAAAATCGAACGGGATTTCGTCCACCATCCGGTAATTCTCGAACGTGACCGCCGTCTGTTCCTTGCCGTAGTCGAGGATGGCGCGGTCGAGCACGTTCTTCAATCCGGTCTGGAAGTGGCTGATTAAATACGCCGTTTGCAGCACGTTGTCATCCTCTTCCCGGGCCACATCGCAATGCCTCTCCAAAATCACATGATCCATCGTCAGCGTGCCGGTCTTGTCGGTACACAGCACGTCCATCGCGCCGAAATTCTGAATGGAATTCAGCCGCTTGACGATGACCTTCTTGCGCGACATCATGATCGCGCCCTTCGACAGGCAGACTGACACGATCATCGGCAACATTTCCGGCGTCAGCCCGACCGCCACCGCCAGGGAGAAGAAGAACGCCTCTTTCCAGTCGTGCTTGGTCAGCCCGTTGATCAGGAACACCAGCGGCACCATCACCATCATGAACCGGATCATCAGCCACGTGAATTTCTTCACGCCCCGGTCGAAACTCGTCTCGACCGCCTGGCCCATGATGCTACGGGCCATTCCGCCGAAATACGTGTGCGGCCCCGTCGCCACGACCACCGCGCGGGCCGTGCCGCTTTCCACGCTGGTGCCGAGAAAACACAAATTGGGCAACTCCAGAGGCGGACGCTGCCCCGCTGGTTCCACCGCGTCGGTCTTCTCCACCGGCAGCGATTCACCGGTCAGGCTGGACTGCACCACGAACAAATCCTTGGCGGCCACCAGCCGCACGTCCGCCGGGATCATGTCGCCCGCGGCCAGCTTGACCACGTCGCCGGGCACAATTTCCCGCAACGGGATTTCCAGCGGCTGACCGTCGCGGATGACAGTGGCGGTCACCCGGATCATTGCCTTCAGTTTGGCGGCAGCCACGTCGGCGCGCGTTTCCTGCACGAACCGCAACGACACGCCCAAGAACACCATCACCATCATCACAACGCCCGACGGCACGTCGCCCGTGGAAAACGACAGGACTGCAAGGATTGTCAACAGGATGACCAGCGGGTTGCGCGCCGCCAGCCCAAGCCGCGAGAGCCAGCTGTGCCGTTTGCCCTGCGCGACTTCGTTGGGACCGTTTAGCCCCAGCCGTTCCTCCGCCTCCGCCTGCGTCAAACCGGTGGCCGCCGTCTTCAACAAGGCATAGACTTCATCGGCGGTCTTGTGGGCCGCCTCCTCCAATAACGGCGCCACCCGCATCCCTGACGGCGGTTTTACCGGGGCGGACGCGACAGCGGTACCCTGGCTGCGATTTCCGTTGATGGCCATTTTCCGAGACTCCGAACCGATTCAGTTTCTCCTGCACGCCCCTTCTGTCGGAACAAGACCGTCTTTCTTACACTCGGGCGAAGAGTTTTGCACGGTGAAAGTTACAGTCGTATGAAGAATTTAAAGGGTTGTCATCCGCAGTGTAGCAAAGAGTCTCGTCATAAAAAGCGAAGACTTGCCGGATTCAGTGCGGTCGCTATATCTGCTGCTGGTACCAGGCGACGGCTTTTTCGATTCCCTCGTGGAAATCGATGCGGGGCGTCCAGCCGAGAAGCTGTTGGGCCTTGGTGATACCGGCCTGACTGTGGAGGATGTCGCCGACGCGTGGCGGATCGAATTTCGTGGTGATGTTCTTGCCGGCAATCTTGTTAATGGTGGCCACCAGGTCGAGCAAGGTGATGCGCCCGCCGCAGGCGATGTTGAATGCTTCGCCCAGTGCTTGCTTCGACGCTTCGCAGGCGGCGAGATTGGCGTCGATCACGTTCTGGATGTGTGAAAAATCGCGCGATTGTTTGCCGTCGCCGAACACGGTGGGCGGCGTGTCCTTCAGGATCGCGGTGATGAAGCGCGGGATGACGGCGGCGTAGGCCGATTGCGGGTCCTGACGCGGGCCGAACACGTTGAAGTACCGCAGCGACACGGTTTCCAGTCCGTACAGGCGCCAGAAAATCCGGCAATAATATTCGCCCGTGAGTTTGTGCACGGCGTAAGGCGAAAGCGGCGACG
>CAZAQZ010000411.1:0-3371 GCA_964487175.1 uncultured Verrucomicrobiota bacterium
CCCGAGGCCGAGAGCCAGAACGAATAGCGGTACCATGGAGGGAAGATGGGCGTGGCTGAGGGCGAATACAGCAGAGACGAGTACAAGGGCCCGCCAGGGACCGAACCGCCGCTTCAATACAGGATAGGCAAATCCGCGGAAGAAGAATTCCTCAAACACCGGCGCGATGAGGACGGCGAACACGACCAGCAAGAGCAGGAACAACCGCGAGTTAGTCGAAGCAAACAACTCGGCGATGTCCTGGTCGGACGCCTTGATGCCAAATGCGTGATAAATGGATTCGCTGAGTGCGATTAACAGTTGCACAGGCGGAAGGCTACCGAATCCGAAGATGATGCCCCAGTGGATCCCATCCAAGGCGGAGTCGGCCCGGATACCGAACGTCTCAGCCAGATTTTCCCCGTGGTTTTTGAAGTATTGGGCGGCGGCGGCGAGGAATCCGAGTTCCAGCAGGACGGACGAGATAACCACCAACGGCACCAGATCCCTGGTAGTGAGCGCTGCTAATAGGATATAAAGGAGGCTGCTCAATGAGAAAGCCGCCACAATGGCACCAGCAGCGACAAGTAATTCACGAATACCCCAAAAGGGGTCGGCTACCTTCAGAAGCCCGCCTTCGGAATGGCGGGATTTACTTGACAAAAGAAATCGATATAATAAATACACATCACACGTCAGACCAAGCACAAACAACACAATTCCGGCCCGTGTTAAAGCGGGTTCTTCACCGCTGGTAACGGAGGGAACAGCCTGTACCGTGTGGGCCGCAATCGCGGCCAAAGAATTGAGTAAAAATTGCATGAGGACTGTCAAAACTCGGGTGAAACTTTCGGCCAATGGAAGGGCAATTGCAACTGTTTTTCAGTTGAATAGTTGTCCTTGCCAGTCCCGGAGTGTTTCAGTAGAATACGCGCCCTTAACCAGAACCGTTGGAGGCGAATAGCTGATGAATCGTAAATTGATACCGATGATGTTGTCCGTTGGAATGCTCTGCAGCCTGAGCCGCGCGCAGGACTCGAATAAACCCGCCGCAGCGGCAGCGCCTGCGGCACCGGCACCGAAGATTGTTTTCGACAAGACGGTTTATGACTTCGGCACCACATCGATGGTGCAGTCGTTGACAGGAACGTTTACGTTCCACAACGACGGACCGGGAGTTCTCAATGTAAAGAAGCCGACGACTTCCTGCGGCTGTACCGTCGCGGGGGTGAAACCCGACTCCCTGAAACAGGGCGAGAAGGGCGAATTGGTGTTTACGATGAACGTGGCCAATATCACGCGCGGTCACGCCGAGAAACACATCACCGTGCCGTCCAATGATTCCGCAAGCCCTTCCATCGGGCTAACGGTCAAGGCGGACATCGTTCCCACATATGACATCACGCCGACCCAGTTGCCGATTGGCGACATTCGCCAGGGGACGGTCACTAATATTGCGATTCAGGTCAGGCGCATCGACGGCAAGCCGGTGAACCTGACGAAGGCGGACGCCACCAGCAGCTACATCCACACGCGCGTTGAACCCGTGGAAGGTTCCACCGGCACGGCGGTGCGGGTAATGGTGGAAATCAATGGCGAGGGAGTTCCCCGCCGGTTTAATGACAACGTGCGCGGCTATGCGGACAATCCTTCCTCGGCTGTATTCACGGTGCCGGTGTATGGGCGGCTGGTGGGCGATGTGACGATCAATCCCGAAGCGGTGTTCTGGGGGATAGCGGACGTCGAGCACTGGCCTGGCGCGCGGCCTGAATTGATGACGACGCGCACCGTCAGGATTTCCTCCAACGTCGCCGGCAAGCCGCTGGCTGTGAAGAATCCGAGCTGCACATTGACCGACATCACGGTTTCCGTGAGCGTGATTGAGACGGACAAGGTTTTCGAAGTCGTCGCGAAACTGGCCCAACCGCCGAAGGACTCGGAGCACGGCACGATCAACTTCGAGACGAACGTGTCGAGCCAGCCGACGGTTTCGGTGCCTGTCACGATCAATGTCCTGAAGCACTAACGCGGTACAATGCGGCAAATCGTTCAGCGCGCGCTCATCATCCTGATCGGCGGGGCCGCGCTGGGGCTGGCGGCCAATCTGGTTTCGCCACTGCGGATTCCGTTGATCACGCCACCGAAACAGGCGATTCCGGAAACGGAATTCATCCCGCTTTCGGAGGCCTACGCTCTTTGGAGCGGAGGCGCGGGATTCTTCCTGGATGCGCGGGCTCCGGCAGACTACAAGGCGGGACACATTCCTAATGCCTTCAGCCTGCCGGCTGAAGAGTTTGACGCGTACTATCCACAGGTGGAATCGATGTTAAACACCGACTCCGCGATCGTCTGTTACTGCAATGGGGTGGAGTGCGACCTCAGTCGTCATCTGGCAGAGGTACTGAAGCAACGCGGGTTCACCAACATTCGCATCCTGAAGAACGCCTGGACGGAGTGGGTCAAGGCTGGTTACCCGATCGCCAAAGGGGCCCAACCGTGACGAAAATGGTCAATCTCATCCTCCGGCTGGTTTTGGGCGGCATCTTCGTGGCCGCAGGAGTTACCAAGATCTGGCCCGTCAAGGTCACAACTGCCCCGTTTACGATGACGGTGACTTCTTATGCGCCCGATGCGTCCGAATTCGCTGGAAGCGTGCTGAACTACCGTGTGCCTCCGCGCGCACTGAACAATCTGGTGGCGATCACGTTTCCCTGGATCGAACTACTGGCGGGTGGTTTGCTGATGTGCGGAATCTGGAAACGGGCAAGCACCGTGGTGATTACCGTGTTGATGGTTGTGTTCCTCATCGTCATCGGCCAGGCGGTCGCGCGCGGATTGAATATCAGTTGCGGTTGCTTCGGCACCGTCGAAGGACGCAAGGTGGGATTGACCGCGTTGGCGGAGGACACGGCGATGTTCGCGGCGGCGTTGTGGCTACTGTGGCGGGACAAGGAGAAAGAGGAGAATCCGGCATGAAACGAACCATTGTGGCCACCGATGCGGCTCCCAAGGCAATCGGACCCTACTCTCAAGCTATTTGGGCGGGCGACACGCTGTATTGCGCGGGACAAATTCCGCTCGACCCCGCGACGGGAGTTATAGTGGCTGGCGGGATCGTGGAGCAGACAACGCGGGTGCTGGACAATATCCGGGGTTTATTGAAGTCGCAGGGATTGGACCTGTCGAACGTGGTGAAGACAACGGTATTCCTCAGTGACATGAACAACTTTGCGGCGATGAACGAGATTTACGCGGAGTCATTCGCGAAGGACCCGCCCGCGCGCTCAACGGTGCAGGCGGCGCGTCTGCCCAAGGACGCGCTGGTGGAAATCGAAGTGATGGCTTGCCGGTGATGTGACGGGACTGGCTCAGCAGATCCAGAAGCGATAACC